>JBNAVI010000031.1:0-5085 GCA_049700175.1 Microgenomates group bacterium
TAATTCGTTTAACATCTAACGTCTAACGCTTAAAAATTAAAAGTTAAAATTTACAATTTAAAATTAAAAAATTAATCTTGGATTCCTGCCTTCGCCAGGTTACCGTCTGGTACCTATCTTTCATAGGAATAACACACTTTATAAACTTTATAACTTTTTTCATCAATCATTTTTTCTACCAACAGAGATGTACTTAAAGCCCATTTTTTTCATCTGTGCCGGATCATAAATATTTCTACCATCAAAAATTATTGGCTTTTTTAAAAGTTTTTTTACTTTCTGTAAATTTACCTGCTTAAATTCATTCCATTCAGTAATAATAATTAATCCATCTTTATCTTTTATTGCCTCATAGGGACCGCCAGCATAAGAAATTTTGTCTTTAAAAATATTTTTTATATGTTTAGTTGCTTCAGGATCATACACCGTTAGCTTAAAGCCTTTTTCCAGTAGCTTGTTGATGATATAAATTGACGGAGCAAAACGAATATCATCAGTATTAGGCTTAAAAGACAATCCCCAGATGGCTATATTCTTTCCTTGATTATTTTTTAAAACTTTATTTAAAAAGTGATCTTTTGCTTGAAAATTAATCTTTTCTACCGCCTCAAAAAAAAGTGTCTCAATACCAAGTTTTTTGCCGGTATCAATTAAAGCCATAACATCCTTTGGTAAACAAGACCCGCCATAACCAACCCCCGGATACATAAATACCCGACCAATTCTTTTATCCAACCCCACCGCATCTAAAACCACCTCAACATCAGCCCCAGTTTTTTCACAATAAAAAGATATAAGGTTAGCAAAAGAAATTTTAGTGGCCAGCATTGCATTGGCAGTATATTTTATTAATTCAGCGCTGGCTAAATCAGTGACTATTTTTTTTCCTTCAATTGGCTGATGGAGTTTTAAAAGAATATCAATTGCCTTCTTTGAATTTGAACCAATCACCACTCTGTCAGCATTAATAGTGTCAGAAATGGCCGTTCCTTCTCTTAAAAATTCCGGGCATGAGGCAACGGCAAATTGGGCATTTTTTGGCGCGTGTTTTTTTAAAATTACCTCAACTTTTTTATTGGTTCCAACCGGCACCGTGCTTTTACAAGAGACAACAGTAAAATGATTGGCCTTTGAAGATAAATTTTTAGCTATCTTTCTTGAAACCTCAAAAACAGATGATAAATCAGCCTCACCATTTTGTTTTGGCGGGGTTCCAACAGTTATAAAAACAACCTCTGAAAGAGAAACTGAATCGTAGTTTAAGGTAAAAAAAAGCCGTTTTGCTTTTAAATTTCTCTCTAAAAGTTCTTTTAACCCCGGTTCATAAATTATCGGATCACCTTTTCTCAAACGCTCAATCTTCTCTCTTGTACGGCCAATTACATAAACAGTATTGCCAAAATCAGCAAAAACACAAGCTGTCACTAAACCAACATAACCATGACCAATAACTGTTATTACCATAAAATTTAAATTTTAAATTTAAGATTTTAATTTTTCAATTGTTTTTTAATTTCTAATAAACCCTCCTCAAATGACTTCATCCTCAAAAAGTTGTTTTTTTTTGATTTAATCACTGAATATTGAGGAAAATAAGATCTACTCTTTGTAAAATTTGCAAAAGATATTTTTTTGATTAAATTTTTATCAAGATTAAAAGTTTGGGCAATTGATAAACCAACTTCATACGGCGATAAAGAATTACTACCGACCAAATGAAAAATTTCTTTAGAAAAATTTTTAATCAAATATCTTAAGCCAAAAGCAATATCATCAATAAAAGTCGGTGTCATTAATGAATCTCCAATTAAAGTTAACGGTTGTTTTTTTTCAAGCTGAATTTTAAATTTCCTGAAGAAATCTAACTTTTGCCTATATTCTGCCCGATAAGGGTAAGCAATCCGGATAATCATTCCCTCACCATCGACTATTTTTTCTCCTTCATACTTAGATTGTCCATAAACCCCAACAGGTGAAGGTTTTGAATCTTCAAAATATGGTGGGTTTTTACCATCAAAAATAAAATCGGTGGAAATATAAATAAAACATTTTTTTTTAAAATAAACTGCTTCAAAAACATTTTTTGTTCCCTCAACATTAATTTTAAAACAAGTCTCTTTGTCCACCTCAGCTTGCGAAACATTGGTATAGGCAGCTAAATGAAGAAAAAAGTCAAAATTGATTTCTTTAATTACCTGAAAAACTTTTTCTTTATCAGTTATATCCATCACCTTTTGGGGCAGATTAATAAATTCAAAATCACCTTTTAAAAGCTCAATTATTCTTGAACCAACTAAACCCTCACCTCCAGTTAAAGCAATTTTAAACATAAATAAAATTTATTAATTGGATCGATTTCTAATTTTTTAACTTTCGAACCTTTGAACTTTCAAACTTTATAAACTTTATAACTATATACACTTTGAGTTTTTAATATTCGTTATCCCTGCGTAAGCTTTTCAATATCTGTCATCTCTGCGCAAGCAAGAACCTATATGTCATCCCTGACTTGATCAGGGATCCGGTTGTTTATTTAGAGATTCCTGCTTTCGCAGGAATGACACTTTTATTATGGATTTCGCTTACGCGGGAATGACATTTGGGTTAATTTTTATATTGTTTTTTATAATATTTAAGATATTCGCCGGATTTAATTTTTCGCCACCAATTTTGATTTTTTAAATACCACTCAATTGTAATTTTTAAACCCCTATTTAAATCAACTTCCGGCCGCCAACCTAATTCCCTATTAATTTTTGACCAATCAACCGCATATTTGCGATCATGACCAGGTCTATCTTTTACAAATTCAATATAGCTTTCATCTTTATTCATTAATTTAAGAATTTTCTTTATTAAATCAAGATTGGAAATATCCTTATTTAATCCGCCGATAAAATAAGTCTCTCCGATTTTTCCTTTATGTAAAATCAAATCAATTGCTCGACAGTGATCTTCAACATAAAGCCAATCACGAACATACAAACCATCACCATAAACAGGAATTTTTTTTCCTTCGATAATATTGGTAATTGCCAAAGGAATCAATTTTTCAGGAAACTGATATGGGCCGTAATTATTAGAACAATTGGAAATAGTTACCGGTAAATTATAGGTATAAAAATAAGCTCTTACTAAATGGTCAGAGGCGGCTTTTGAGGCGGAATAGGGACTGCGGGGATTGTAAGGAGTTTTTTCATTAAATTTTTCTTTACTTTTTAAATCTAACGCTCCAAATACCTCATCAGTGGAAATATGGTGAAATCTTTTAACTTTATTTTTTAAAGCCGCTTGAAGCAAAACATAAGTTCCTTCAATATTGGTTTTAATAAATGGTGCCGGCTCCAAAATTGAACGATCAACATGACTTTCTGCAGCAAAGTGAACAATGACATCAACCCCCCGTATTAATGAATTAACCAATTTTGAATCACAAATGTCACCGCAAACAAATTTGTAATTGGGGTTTTTTTCCACTGATTTTAAATTTTCAAGATTACCCGCGTAGGTCAGTTTATCTAAATTGATAACTTTATCCTGAGGATATTTCTTAAGCCAGTATAAAATAAAATTTGAACCGATAAATCCGGCTCCACCGGTAACTAAAAGAATCATAAGCTATATTTTAGCATAAAAATTAATATCTAATATAAAGATAAAAAAAGCAAAAAAAATCTTTAACAAGGTCCGTCCTTGATATAAGGACGGACCTTTAAAAAATTAAATAATTAAAAATTCTTTATTTTTGTTAAAAAAGCATAAATATACGAAGTTAAATTATTATTAAAAGTTTAATTATTTTATATCTTTGGCTTTATCTTTCTTTTTTTTATCTTATTAATTGAATAAAGGATAGCCTTGTTTAAATCGATATTCTTTATCCGGGCGAAGCGTAGAATTGCTACCAAAATATCTCCTAATTCTTTTTCATAAGTTTCATCTTTTTGGGCAGCAATATTGGTTGGCTTTCGTCCATGAGCAGCTAAATATGCTCGAGCCATTTCTCCAACCTCTTCAACTAAAGATAAAATTAACATCGAGCCAAATTCTTTAGATCCTTTCCATTCTTTATCAATTTCTTCTAGTTTTTTATAATATCGTCCGAAAGGCGAAATAATTTTTTTGCTTTTCATATGTTATATTATAACATATTTTTAAATATTTTTATATATTTAAAAAAGACTTACTCAACTTTCAATTTGCTATAATTTTTTTATGCAACAAGATGATTTATTTAATAAAAATAATTTTATAAAAAATAATAAATCAAAAAAAATCAATTGGCTATCTCATTCAGCCATTGAAGAATTAAACCGCTGCCCTCGCTGTTTTTGGCTATCTTATAACAAAAAAATAAAACCTCCAGAAGGTATTCAGTCAAGATTGGCCAATCGTTTTGATAATATCTTAAAAAAATATTTTAATAATTATCGGTTTCAAAATAAACTTCCACCCCTGATTGAGGGAAAAATTAATGGTAAACTGCAAAAACCATTTAAAGAGACATATTTTTACCAATTTAATGAAAATTATGGATTTTATGGTCGTTTAGACGAATGCCTGGTTGACGGTGAATTCCACATTCCAATTGATTTTAAAACTGCCTCTTCTGATCCACGGGAAAAAGAGGTTCTTGAGGCATATCAAAATCAAATTGATGAATATCTTTTTTTAATGGAAGAAAATGGAATTAAAACTGCTAATTTTGGTTATTTAATATATTTTTTTCCTGAAATGTCCATTGAATTATCAAATGGCTTTCCAATGATTATTCATATCGTAAAAGTTACCAGAAAAACAAAAGATATAAAAAGAAGGATTGAAAGAGCAATTAAAGTTTTAGATGGGCCGATGCCAGAACCAAAAGATGATTGCCCTTTTTGCCGTTGGTATAAAAACGTTGAGGCAGTTTTGAAAAATTATTGATTTTTGTTAATTAAATTCTCCAGTATCTGCCATCTTTTTTTCTTAACTTCATAAGGCACATCATCTTTCATTGTTTTTGAGGCGGCGGTCATTGGTCGAGGGGAATACATGGCAATATAGGCTCTTTCAAAACCAACTTTTTTACAGAGTTTAACGGTA
>JBNAVI010000032.1:0-5037 GCA_049700175.1 Microgenomates group bacterium
CTGAGCGTTGAAAATTTACTTGAAATAATTTTATTAAGGACATGTTTGACCATAGGGACCAACTGAATATGTGCAGGTTTGACCACAATTACCACTACATGGATTTCTTAAAGTTTCTAAATACGCTGAAATGGTATAGGTGTTAGTACTAATTTCACAATAATAGTTATACTGATTTGGTTTAGGATCATTGGGTATTTTACCAATATAAGGAGTTAAAATAGGTTGTAAACCACTACAGGAACTCCCTGGATAATTGGGATAGATACTATTTTCACTTCGATACATTTCCAAAGCTGAACGAATTTGTTCTAAATCGGTTTTTCGGCGATTGTCGCGAGCTTGTTTGGTTAATTGACTATATGAGATTAATCCACCAGAAAGTAATAAACCAATTATCGTTGCCACAACCAGTATTTCAATTAAGGTAAAGCTTTTCTTATTTTTTTTTCTTACCATAAGAAATTATTGTTTATTTTCAACACAATAAGGGTTTGAGGTTTCGGTTTCTAAGGTTGTGCAAATTGAATACCTATCTCCTGAGCAGGAATTACATGGATAGGGAATACTTGTTTTAGGATCAACCGGTACGGTAGGCAATAACATTGTTGAAGGAGAAAGACAAACAATTGGATTAAAGCGATTACCAGCAGGAGTTGGATATTGATAGCCACAAATAGAATAATATTGTTCTAAAGCATTTTGAATTGTCTTTAAGTCTTCTTTTCTTTTGGCATCACGGGCTTTTTTTTGGGCGGTTGAATAAGAAACCGCTCCCATTCCCATTAAAACGGCAATAATTCCAATAACCACTAACATTTCCAGAAGAGTAAAACCAAAATTAAAAATAGATCTTTTTTTCATAAAATTAAGGTTGAGTAACTTCAAATTTTTTATTGCTAGAACAGCTGTATCCGGTTCCACAATTTCCAGTTGTTGCTTCAGGATCAGCGGTATTTTCTAAACAGGCACAAAGAGTATAAGTTAAAGCATCGTTATTAACAAAATAGTAATAAGCACCACCATTAGCCGTTCTATTAGGGTCTTTTGGCACTTTGTTCATGTAGGTATTTGTTCCATCTTGCCACACGCCGTCTGAGTTTGGAAAACAGGTTGATGATTCGCAACTAACAGGTGTTGGATATGCCGGTGGTTTTTGATCTTGTTTATACATTTCCAATGCCTTTTGAATTTGCTTTAAATCATTTTTTCTTTGAGCATCACGGGCTCTTTCCCGTGCACCCATAAAATTGGGTAAAAGCAAAGCCGATAGACCACCAATAATGGCAATAACCACCAAAAGTTCAATTAAAGTAAAACTTTCTTTTTTTCTCATCTTTAAATCACTATAGAATTTTTTTTAATAAAAATCAAGAGATGATCAATTGCCAGCTGAAAATTTAAATTATTGTTTTTTATCAAATGATTAATTTTTATTGCTTCTTTTAGAAGATAAATTAAATTTAAATTATTGGGATAATCTTTAATCTTTTTTTTTAAAAAAAATATCAATTTATCCAAAAAGTCAAGCGCCTCTTCTTTTGAAGAAAAGTTAACCCATTGATTAATTTCTTTTATAAACTCGATTTTGTCAAAAGTGTCACTTTCTTTTCTATACCTGGAAAAATTAATAATTTTCGTTCTTGAGACAATCGTTGGTAAAAGATGATACTGACTTTCTGATGTTAAAATAAAATAAACTTTTTCCGGCGGTTCCTCCAGTAATTTTAAAAAAGCGTTTTGGGCCTCAAGGGATGATTTGTCAAAATTTTCAAGAATATAAATAATAAATAATGTATGTTGATAAAACACCTCTTTTTTAATTAAACGAATGTCTTCTATCGAAAAGATAGTTTTTTGGGGTTTTAAGTTGATAATAAACTTATCTTTAAAAGGAAACTGTCGCTGAAGAAATTCATTTAACTCTTTTTTGTTCGGTTTTATTAATAAAAAAGCTTTCATAATTTTCGTAGAGGCAACCTAAGCACCACTCATTTCTCTTTCTCATTATACCAACTCTTGGAAATTTATCTATGTTTATGTCAAGGTCCGTCCTTTAGTATAGGTCATTTCATAAATTTTTTTAAAAAATAACCGGTATATGACTGCTTACAATTAATAATACCATCAATCTCGCCTTGATACACTATCTTACCGCCTCTGTTACCACCCTCAGGGCCTAAATCAATTATATATTGACAGTTTTTTATTAGGTCTAAATTATGTTCGATGACAATTACGGTATTACCTCTTTCCACTAATTGATATAAAATTTTTAACAAATTATTAACGTCATAAAAATGCAAGCCAGTGGTTGGTTCATCCAAAATATACAGTGTCTTTTCGGTATTTTTTTTAGTTAACTCATGAGCTAATTTAATTCTTTGTGATTCCCCTCCAGAAAGAGAAGGAGCCGGCTGACCTAATTCAAGATAACCTAAACCTACCTCTTCAAGAAAAATAAGCTTTGAGTATATCTTAGGATGATCTCGAAAAAAATCTAATCCTTCTTTAATTGTCATTTTTAATACATCATAAATATTTTTACCCTTATAGGTTATTGATAGGGTTTCCTGGTTGTATCTTTTTCCCTGACAAACATCACAGGTGACGTAAACATCAGATAAAAACTGCATTTCTATTTTTATGTAGCCAGCACCTTGACATTTTTCGCAGCGACCACCTTTTAAATTAAACGAAAAACGGCTTTTTTTAAAACCTTTGGCTTTTGCTTGTAAAGTTTGAGCAAAAATTTCTCTGATTTCGTCAAAAAAATTGACATAGGTTGCGGGATTTGATCGTGGCGTCCTACCAATAGGTGATTGATCAACCAGATAAACTTTATCAATATACTGATATCCTTCAAGTTTTTCAAACTTGCCAATTTTTTCTTTATAATAACCATCTAAATAATATTTTAATGCCGGGTATAAAGTATCAGTAATTAAAGCTGATTTACCGCTACCTGAAACCCCAGTGACGGCAATTAAATTTCCCAAAGGAATGTGAACGGTAATGTTTTTTAAATTATATTGACTAGCGCCTCTTAAGATAATTTCTCCCTGGTTCTTATTAAGTTTTTTATGCCATCGAGTAATTTTTCTTTTTCCGGTTAAAAACTGGCCGGTTAAGGTATTAGCTTTTTTTAATTGATTTAATGTCCCACTAAAAACTAATTTACCACCTTCTTTTCCGGCTAAGGGACCGAGTTCAATCACATAATCAGCCGCTTCAATTGTCTCCCTGTCATGTTCAACCACTATTAAAGTGTTACCAATATTTTTAAGTAAGATTAACGAATCAATTAATGATTTAACATCTTTGGCATGTAAACCAATTGAGGGTTCATCCAAAACATATAAGACATCAGTTAAACCACTGCCAATTTGAGATGCCAGTCTAATTCTTTGCAATTCTCCTCCTGATAATGTTTTAGCGGCGCGAGATAAATTAAGATATGATAGCCCGACATTTTTTAAAAATGTTAACCGGATGATAATTTCTTTAAGGATTGGTTTGGCGATTATTTTTTCATAATCTGAAATTTTTTTTAATACCTCATTTTCATAATATTGATGTAAATCTTCAATTGTCATATCACAGACATCAGCAATATTTAAATCATCTATAGTGATGGAAAGGATTTCTTTTTTTAATCGTTTTCCCAAACATAAATCACAAATCTCTTCCTTAAAAAATCGGTTTAATTCCTGATTTTCACTATTTTCAAAATATCTTCTTTCCAGCTCATTTATCAAACCATCAAATTTCTCATATATGGCTGTTAAACGACCTAATCGATTTTTTCCCAACACCCGGTAAATTTTTCCGGTACCGTAAAGTAAAATCTTTATTTTTTCTCTGGCTATCTCTTTTAACGGGGTGTTAAGATCGATTCCTTCTTCTTCGGTTACTTTCTTAATAAGCCTGATGTACCACGTATCCTGCCAGAAAAAATTGGCAAAAGGAACAATTGCCCCTTCATTTATTGATAAATTGGGATTTAAAATCAGATTAGGATCAGCCCGATAAATAGTTCCTAAACCGTGGCATTTTTCACAAGCACCCAGAGGTGAATTAAATGAAAACATCCGCGGCTCTAACTCTGGTAAAGAAATATTGCATTTAGGGCAGGCAAATTTTTCGGAAAACAAAAAACTTGCCTTCTCATTTTTTAAAATTATTAAGCCGTTTGATAAATTTAATGACTGCTCAATACTGTTAAACAACCGGCTTTTTAAATTGCCAAAAAACAACTGATCTTTTAGTTGCTTATAAGTTATTGAAAATTTATCAACTATTACTTCGATGTTGTGGTAATTTGTTTTTATTAAATTCACTTCTTCTTTTAATAATAAAAACCGGCGATTATCAACATATACCTCATTAAACCCTTTGGCTAAAAGATTGTTAAATAAATCTTTAAATTCGCCCTTTTTTTTACGGACAATTGGTGATAGGATCTCAAAGTTAAAAGGTTTAATTTTATCTGAAGAAATGATCCTTTCAATCTCTTTCAAAACTTTATCAACAATTTCATCAATTGATAATTTACTAATTTCATATCGACAATTGGGGCAATGGGGATGACCAATTCTGGCAAAAAGCAATCTTAGATAGTCATAAATCTCAGTGATTGTTCCTACCGTTGATCGGGGATTGTGGGTAACGGTTTTTTGATCAATAGCAATAGCCGGAGACAATCCCTCAATTAAATCAACCTCTGGTTTATCCATTATCCCAAGAAATTGGCGGGCATAAGCTGATAAGGACTGAACATATCGTCTTTGACCTTCCGCATAAATGGTATCTAAAGCCAGTGATGACTTTCCTGAACCGGAAACTCCGGTGATCACCACTAATTTATTTTTAGGGATTTCCAGATTTATATTTTTTAAATTATGCTGTCTAGCACCTTTAATTTTGATTGTCTCCATATTTTAAAAAACTCTAAATTCCCGCTTTTTTCAACTAATCTCAACTACTTTCAACTGATTTTAACTTTTTAACTTTTTAACTTTTCCCTTTACCTTTACC
>JBNAVI010000033.1:0-5007 GCA_049700175.1 Microgenomates group bacterium
TGATATTAATGATGCAAATTTCAAGGCAATTGAGGCACCAGTTTATATCGAAGACTATGTTTTTATTGGTCCAAGAGCCATTATTTTGCCAGGAGTAAAAATTGGCAAAGGCGCAGTGGTGGCGGCTGGTGCGGTTGTTACTAAAGATGTACCTCCTTTTGCTATCGTTGGCGGCGTGCCAGCTAAGATTATTGGGGAGAGAAAGAATAAACAGCTTTCTTATAAACTAGGTCGTGCGAGATGGTTTAGATGATTTTTTTTGTTTAAAAAACAAGAAAATAATTTAAATTTAATAAAAGAAACGCATGAAGTGGAAGATTTTAGGTGATTGGAATTGAACTTGACATTCAGTTTGTATTGTAATACAATCTGAATATAGGGTTAATAAGTAATATAATACAATCTAATGTCAGAAGCAAAATTGGATAATTTTTACAGAGAATGGCTTAAACAACTTCCACGCTTAAATGAAGGGTATCTTTATGATGACAGTAAAAACCTTCGGCCAACAAGACATATTTTTTCTTATTTTAAAAAAGTTATAAACAATTTTCTCGCTGATAAGATAGATGATTTAGAAAAAATTATTCTTTTGCCGGGTATTAGAGGGGTGGGTAAAACTACTCTTTTAATGCAGATTTTTAAAATTGAGAAATTTTTAAATGCGGAAAATTTATGGGATGCTAAAATATTACAAAATCTAAACAAATTAGATAATCGCTTTTATTTTAATGTCAGTAAACTTCATCTTGAGCAAATTGCTCTCAATGAATTTTTTAAATTCTTTGAAAAGGTAAATAACTTTGATTTTGTTGATCTTAATAAGAAAATGATTCTTTTACTTGACGAAGTTCATTTCGATGAAAAATGGAGTTTATTTTTAAAAGTGCTTTTTGACAGCATAAAAGGACATAAAAATTTATTGGTTATTGCCACTGGTTCATCGGCAATTAATTTAAAAATAAGTGCCGATTTGTTGAGAAGATCAACAGTAGTGGAACTTTTCCCAATGAAGTTCAACGAATACTTAATTTTAAAATACAGCATTTTTCCGGTGAAAAATTTGTCCGAAAGACTCCAAAAAATTCTCTTTGACTCAAAAGATGCAAAATCTGTTTTTTTTGGACTAAAAGAAATTGAATTAGAAATAAGCAGATTTTTTGCCAATTTGCCGTCTGGTTGCGAGGAATATTTTTATAAAAACGGTGGATTTCCTTTTGTGGTTGGTTTGCAAAATGAGGTAGAAATAACTGATCGGATAAAAAATGTCATTAATGGTATAATCACGAAAGATATTATTACTCTTAAAAAATTTAAAACGGAAACGTTAAGTAAAATAAACGATTTGCTTTATCTTTTGGCAAACTCTGATGTTATTAGCTACGAGAAACTGCTTCAAGCTTTGCGCATTGATAACATTAGAACCCTTTCCGGTTTACTGGATGTTTTGGTAATGAGCGGTATAATCGTGAAAGTTAAAAGCTATGGACGAACCTATGGAACAACCCGCAAAACACCTAAATATCTTTTTATTACCCCTTCTCTTCGAAGCGCTATTTTGGATGGTGTCTATTCTTCGGCAGTAGAAGGAAAAAAATTAGAAGATTATTTTGCCCTTATTTTTGAAAAGGACCTGAAGAAATCATTAGCTTATGGATTGTATTATGATATAGCCGAAGGCGGCGCGGATTTTGTGTTAACTTTGTTGGATAAAAGTAATATTGTTATTGAAACTGGTTTTAATAAAGAAGAAACAAAACAAGTTGAAAACACAATGAAAAAAGTGAAAAACAATAGATATGGGTTAGTTTTCGGCAGTCAGGAGCTGGAGTTGACTAGAAACTCAATTGTCAAAGTCCCATTAAAGTATCTTTTACTGATATAATACTTATTTAATCACCTGTCCCTACCAAATACACTGCCTGCCAAGGCTTGTATAAAGAAAAAAAATCTTTTTCAAAAAGAGTTTCATTTTCTTTTACAACCTTATAGTGGAAAATAGTTTTCGCGCCCCAGGCTGGAAAATCAATTTGTTTAACCACTCCCTTTTTTAAAGTAGGATCCTCTTGATACAAGGCCGGCAGAGGTGGAATAATGTCCCAAATTTGAACCGGAGAAATATCCACAGTTCTTCCATCCTTTTTTCCATAAAGATAAAAATACAAGAGATTATTTTCCCTATCGATTTGAGTTTGAATTAAAATGTAGGCGGGAGTATCATTTTTTATTTTCAAATCAACCGAGGGAGCAAAAACTGTGGCATCAAATCCTGGTTTGGAATCATTTTCATAATAATGGACCCGATAAGCATGGGCATGTCTTTCAATTATTGGTAAACCGGCATTTAAAGCAGCGCGAAATAAAGAGGTAGAAACTTGACAAACACCACCGCCATCACCCAAAACCGTTTTTCCCTCTTTTATAATATAAGCCGGTTTATAGCCAGTTAATGAAGAAATATCGCCAACAGTCTGGTTAAAAGAAAGAATTTTGTCTTTAGGTATCAAAACGCCATTAAATTTAGAACTGGCTAAAGTAATATTATGGATTCTTTCCGGAATTGAATAGGAAAAATCAGATTTACCTTCACCAATTAATTCTTCGATGCCAAAACTATTGGCTTTAGCTAAGGTAATCTCTGGTTCAATTATTTTCGATGAGAGAATAACGACTTTCTTTTCCGGCTTTTCTTTTAATTGATAAATTGCCTGTTTAAAATCTTTGTAAAATTGGTCGGTTAAAAGTTCTTTTCCTAATTCTTCTTTTCTAAAAGCGACCACCCGTCCATTTTCAAAGGTAAAAAGAGCGTTACGGGCTGGTTTTTCATATTCTTCTTTTACATTTTCAATAAATGAATTAACTGGTTCTGAATCATATTTAATATTTAAGGTAATAATATATTTTTTAATTTTTAATATTGAAGTTAATTGTTGATAAAGCCTTGAGGAGAGATTATTGGTTCGACCAATTAAAAAAGCTTGAGTATAGGCAGTTTCATAATCAATATCTAAATTTAATTTTTTGGCAGAAAATGTTGCTATTTTTTCATTTTCAAAAACAACTTCCAGAACGCGCTGATTAAGATAATTATATTTTTGTTTTAAAAGTTTTATCAGCTCATTTTTGCTTTTTTCGCCAACTAAAATATTATCAATATAAACATTGGGAAAAATAAGTTTATTTTTTAAATAAAAGTCAACCTTTTTTTTTAAGAGAAAAAGGGGAATAATAAACAAAATTAAAAGAGTAACTGCCATCTTTAACTTATTTTTTGTTATCATAGATATTATGGATGATGATAAAATAAATCAGCCAGAAAATCAACCGGCAAACCCACCATTTGAAACCGTTCCGATTGAAGAGGTACCTCCTGAGGTAACTGAACCGGTATCTCAAGATATCAGACCAAGTGAAGAGCCTGCTTTTAATAATATTCCCCCTTATGAGGGTAACAAAATGAAATACTTTATTATTGGCGGGGCAGTGGCGGTTTTTATTCTTGTTTTTCTTTTTCTTTTTAAATTTTTATCTCAAAATAAAAAAACTATGCCAATTACCTTGACTTACTGGGGTTTGTGGGAGGAGGAACAGGTTTTTAAACCTTTAATTGAAGAATACAAAAAGAGAAATCCAAATATTGCCATTAATTACCAAAAAATGGACCCGGAAAATTATCGAGAAAAATTAATAACTCGCAGTAAAAACAATCAAGGACCGGATATTTTCCGTTTTCATAATACTTGGTTACCTCAGCTGAAAGAAGTTGTATCACCATTACCAAATTCAGTGATGAGTAACAGCGAGTTTGAAAAAACATTTTATAAAATCCACCAAAAGGATTTAAAAGTGGGCAATTATTATTATGGGATTCCCTTGGAGATTGATGGTTTGGTTTTAGTTTATAATGACGATCTTTTTAAAAAGGCAGGCATTGAAAAAGCTCCGGTAACCTGGGAGGACATAACGGAAATTTTGCCGCGGTTAACAGTTAAGGATGCTAACGGAAATTTAATTACTGCCGGTATTGCCATTGGAACAGCAGCAAACTTAGAGCATTTTTCTGATATTTTTGCCTTATTTTTAGTCCAAAACGGAGGGAATTTAAAAAGTCTGGATAAACCGGAAGCGGCTGAAGCTCTGGAGATATTTCGAAAATTTGCTGAAAAACCTAATAATTACTGGGATGAAACTATGCCTAATTCTGTTAATGCCTTTATTCAGGAAAAAGTAGCGATGATCATTGTTCCTTCATGGGAAATTTTAGTCATTAAATCCGCTAATCAAGAAATAAATTTAAAAGTAACCGCCGTACCAGTAATTCCCGGAAGTACACCCATTTCAATTGCCAATTACTGGGTTGAGGGAGTGAATAAATTTAGTCGCCATCAACTTGAGGCGTGGAAGTTTTTAAGATTTTTGGTGGAAAAAGAAAATCTAACCAAGTTATATGAAATTCAAAGCAAAATGAGGTTGTTTGGTGAGCCGTATTCAAGGGTTGATCTGGCAAATTTATTAACCACGAATGAATATCTAAAACCAGTGATTACTCAAGCTGATTATTATGTTTCCGTTCCTTTGATATCCCGAACTTTTGATAATGGTTTAAATGACGAGTTGATTAAATATATTGAGAACGCAATTAATTCAACAGTTTCTGGTGTTTCTTATAGTGAAGCCTTAAAAACGGCTAAACAAGGAGTGGATCAGTTATTGGAAAAGTATAGTTTCTAATTTTTAAATTAATATTATGGCAATTTTTAACTCTTTATTTTCGCCAAAAAAAATAAAAGATTATTTTGTCGGTTTATTATTAAAAGAGGAAAATGGTGTTATGATGATATTTGAAAAGGATAAAGAGAGGATTACTCTAAAGGAATCGGAAAAGTTTAATTATGTTAATAATCTTGATAATTTAACAGAAACAGTTGATGAGATATTATTTAAACTGGAAAATAAATTTCAAATACAAACAACTGAGATAATTTTTTTTCTTTATTCTCATTTTTT
>JBNAVI010000034.1:0-4848 GCA_049700175.1 Microgenomates group bacterium
AACTTTTTAAACTTTTTCTACTATAATAAAATCATATGAAAATCATCGAGATTAAATCTTCAGTTTTTCCTGAAGTTAAAGTCATTCGTTTTGCCCGATTTAAAGATTCCCGTGGCTACTTCACCGAAACCTATCGCTTTGGACAACTTGAAGAAATTATTCCTGATTTGAAAATTAAACAAGTCATGGAAAGTCATTCAAAAAAAGGCGTTCTTCGTGGTTTTCATCTTCAATACCTTCCACCAATGGGAAAATTAGTTCGCACCATCAAAGGAGAAATGATCGATTTTTTTCTTGATTTAAGGAAAGATTCAAAAACTTTTGGCTGCATCGCCGGTTACCGCATGCCCTCAAACTGGAGTGATGATTTTGATCAATGGATTTGGATTCCTTCCGGCTTTGCCCATGGTAACTTATATCTTCAGGAATCCTCAATTGAATATTTTGCCACTGCCACTTACAATCCTCAGGGAGAAATTGGTATTTATCCGTTATCTGATGATATTAATTGGCAATTTTGCGATAAAGATATTAAAAAAATTTTTGATGATTATAAAAATCAAGCTTTAATCTCAGAAAAAGATAAAAACGGATTAACAATTGAACAATTTAAAAAACTATCTCTTAATTTTTAAAATATATTCCTTTAAAAAATAAGCCAAACTTAAATAAGAAAAGGGTAATATTATCACAAAATACCTAACAAAAGGCGCTTGAGCTCCTAAATACAAAAGATACAAAGGAGTGATTGAAAAAGTTAAAAATTTCAAATCTGGTTTTTTCCGAAAGATCTTTTTTAAAAGTTCTATCTTTTCACCGATCGTATTAAAAATAGAACCGCCTTTTTTTGCCAATTTAAATAATTGTCTCCACCTGAAAAACAAATTTTTTTTAATTAAATAAAGACAACTTAAAAAACTTACTGGCCAGAAAATTGAATAAAGATGAGAAAAAGTAAATTCATAATTATCCCACCATTTTTTGAATATACCCAGTAAAAATAATAAAATTGAGGCAAAGGGTAAATTGGTTATTGAATGATCGATCCAAAATTTGATTACTTTTAACTGAAAAAGAAAAATATTAAATTTTAATCCCTGCTTTAGATAGCTATTCAAATAAAACAAATTAAAAATTATAAATGCAATTATTAAGTGATAAATAAATTCCTTTATTTTTAATTCTTTTTTTAAATAAAAATATAGAAAGTACAAAAAGCTAAAAAAAATTGTTGCGCCATAAAATTTACTACCAGCAAAAAATGCCAAAAAAATACCGGCTAAAAACCAATTCTTCCAAAAAAAACAAGCTACAAAAATATAAAAGATTAAAAACTGCCTGCCCCAATTCATATGATGCCTGCGAGGAAATATCAATGAATAAAGGATCAATCAATAAAAAAAGCAATGTTAATATGGAAATTAACTGGTTTTTAAAAATTTTTATTCCTAAATAATAAGTCAAAAATAAATATAAAACACCAAAAAAAATTTCCAATAAATACGGATTTTTAAAATATATACTGATTATCCCATAAAGCCAGGCAATAAAAGGCATATGTTGAAAATTTATCACTGACGGATCCTCACCTTTAGCATATAAATAACCGGCAGCGATATGAATCTCTTCATCAGAAACTATAACTTTCTTACAGGGTGGTTCGTAAGGAATATCTTGCGAGCAAAGATATCTTTCAACTGTTTTTTGAGAAAACCGATAATTAAAAATTTCTTTTTTAAAATTAAAAAGCAAAATTAAATAAGAAATTATCAAAACAAAAATTATTAACCAATCAATTTTTTTCATAATTTTTTCAAGGTCCGTCCTTTAAATAAAAAAGTTTATAAAGTTAAAAAGTTAAAAAATTTATAAATTTTATATTGTTACACCAATCCGCATTTAACCGCGTCGGTTGATATGTACTTATTGTCATTCTCGCGAAGGCAGAAATCTATAAAACACTGAATCCCTGCTTTCGCAGGGATGAGATAAAGGTATCAATTTTTAATTTTTGACTTTTAACTTTTAATTTATTTTTCATTTTGAGTTCTGAATTTTGCAGTTTGAATTTTTTACATTATTTATTTATTTTTTTTAACCTCTCCAAATCCGCCTCAACCATCATCTTTACTAACTCTTTAAAACTTACTTTCGGCCGCCAATTAAGTTTTTTAAGGGCTTTCTGAGGATTAGCCTTTAATGAAGGAACTTCTGATGGTCTTTTAAACTGCGGATCAACCACCACATATTTTTCCCAATCTTTTATCCCGACATATTCAAAAGCCAGTCTCACAAATTCCCTTACACTATGACTTTCACCCGTTCCTACCACATAATCATCCGGCTCTTTTTGCTGAAGCATAAGATACATCGCCTCAACATAATCACCGGCAAACCCCCAATCTCTTTTGGCATCAAGATTTCCTAATCGCAATTCTTGGCTTAAGCCTAATTTAATTCTTGCCACTCCATCGGTAATTTTTCTTGTCACAAATTGAATCCCCCGCAAAGGCGACTCATGATTAAATAAAATACCATTGCAGGCAAAAATTCCATATGCCTCTCGATAATTAACCGTTATCCAATAAGCATAAACCTTTGATACCCCATAAGGTGAACGGGGATGAAAAGGAGTTTTTTCGTCTTGATAACCATTAGTATTTTGTAAACCAAACATCTCCGATGTTGATGCCTGATAAAATTTTGTTGTTGGGGAAAAAAGTTTTATTGCATTTAAAAGATATAAAGGACCTAGAGAGTTAACTTCCGTTGTTAATTTTGGTTGATCAAATGAAGAACCAACAAAAGATTGGGCGGCTAAATTATAAACCTCGTTGGGACGAAGAGTTCTGATTAAATTTAAAAGTGAAGATTCATCGGTCATATCACCCTCAACATATTCAATTTTTGAGGTGATTTTCAGATAGTCCAAATTTTCAAAGTTGGGATTGGAATAACGGCGAATCAGACCATAAACCTTATAATCTTTCTCAAGAAGTAATTTTGCCAAATATGGCCCATCTTGTCCTAAAATTCCCGTTATCAAAGCTGTTTTTGCCATAAAGTTTATTTAAAAAAATTAATAAGGTTAATTATACAAAATTATAAAGTTTTTTTCTTTAATTACTATCCTATTAATCCTATTAGTCTTATTTAATGCTATAATTCTATTTATGGTTAAAAAATTTTTAAGATTTCTTAAACACCCAACCTCAACCCAAATAATTATCAACACCATCGGTAATTATCTTAATGTTTTTTTTACTGCCTTTTTTGCTTTTTTACTGGTAAGACTCATGAATCCGGTTGACTATGGCACTTTATCAGTGCTTTTAGGCATCGCTTATGTTTTAGCCAATATTTTAGACCTTGGTGTTTCCGCCTCAATTTATTCATATCTTCCACCCCTTCTTGAAAAAAAAACTGAAAGGTTGTTTTCTTTTCTTAAAACTACCTTTTTTTACCAAACAATTTTTGCTGCCATAGTTATTTTTTTCCTTTTTCTTACTTTTCCCAGTTTGGATAAAATTTTTTTCAAAACGCAGGCGCCGTGGTGGGAACTATATCTAACAACTCTTTCTGTTTTATTTCTTATTTGGCAAAATTATGCCGCCAATAGTTTACTGGCGGCCAAAAGAGTTTTTCAGGCTAATCTTTATTTAAATTTAAGCAATCTTTTTAAAACTTTTTTTATTTTTATTTTAATCTTTTTAAATAAAGTTAATATCGCCAACATTATTTTTTCTTTTGGCATTTTAGGTCCTTTAATTTACTTCTTCTTACTTTTTTTTGAAAAAAAACATGTTGTTTTCAGAATAGCCAAAGCCCCTGTTAAAAAAAAAGAATTTCGTTTTAATTTTACTTTAACATATTTTTTTGCCTCTCAGTTTTTTAATCTTGGAACAAGAATGGATTTATTCTTACTTTCCTTTTATTTTCCCAAAAGTGCTTTAGTTGGTTATTATGGCCTGTCAACAAAAATAATTTTAACCTTGTTTGCTGCCGTCTCCAGCATCACCCAAGTTTTATCACCTGATTTTGCCAAAGTAAAAACTAAAGAGGAACTGAAAATTCTTCTTAAAAAAAGTTTTGCCTATCTTCTTTTACCCACCGGCCTTTTTTTTCTTTTGTTTTTAACCCCAAAAGAAGTCTTTCAAATTGCTTTCACCAAAAAATTTATTCCCGCAACAGAAATTACCCACGTCTTAGCTTTAGCCTATATTGCTTATCCCTTATTGAATATTCCAACTCTTTATTTTTTATACACCGTAAAAATGCCAAAATATATTCTTATTACTAATTTCATATTTTTTATCAGCATCTCTTTCTTCTGCCTAATTTTTATTCCAAAACTTAATGCCTATGGAGGACCTCTTTCAGTTTTCTTTAGTCTTCTTTTTTCAAGTTGTTTCCTAATCTACACCTTCATCAAATCTCTCAATAACCCAGCAAACTCATCCTAACATTTTTCACTACAACACTACATAGTATAGTAGTGTTTATTTTAAAACTCCTCGAAACTATAACCCCTCACCAATGCCATATATTTAACATCAACCACTGCAAGACTACCTAAACAGCACAACCAACATCAACCACTACAACACTACATAGTATAGTAGTATAGTCGTTAAATCATTTATTGCCTCCTCCATTTTCTTTGACTACAAGACTACATAGTATAGAGTATAGTAGTGACCAACGATAACCTCTTGAAGATACCATATATTTGCCACCTTAAGATTTTTTTTATTTTTAACCACCTTACCAGATGATTTTGTGGTTAGATCTTAATGGTTCTATCTTTTACACGATCGGTTAAAAGATAGAACTTTTTTAAATTAAAAA
>JBNAVI010000035.1:0-4781 GCA_049700175.1 Microgenomates group bacterium
AAGATGATTTTTGGAATATTGAAAAAAATTACCTATCATTTGTGGAAATAAAACAAAGGACACGGCAAAAATTATCGGAATAACACCGGCTTGATTTAATTTTAAAGGCAAGTAATTACTGGCAGCTTGATACATTCTTCCTCCCTTAACCCTTGAGGCGTAATAAATAGGTATCTTTCTTACCGCTTCGCTGACAAAAACAACACCAGCAATAACAAAAATAGACAGCAAAACAAAAATAATAATATTAAAAATCAGTTCCTGATTGATTACTAAAGCTGTTTTTCCAATTAAAACAGGAATTCGGCCAACAATCCCGGCAAAAATTAATAAAGATATTCCATTACCTAAACCAAATTCACTGATTAACTCTCCTAACCATATTAATATAAAAGTGCCCGCCGTTACCGTTAAAAGAAAAGAAATAAATTGCAGTGGGGTAAAGGCAGTAATTATTCGTTGATTATTAAGTAAAATATAAATACCAATTGACTGAATTATTGTCAAAGGCAGGGTCAATAGCCGAGTATACTGATTAATTTTAAACCGGCCGTATTCCCCTTCTTTGCTTAAAGCTTCCAGTTGGGGAAAAACAACGGTTAACAGCTGAAGAATAATTGAGGCGTTGATATAAGGATTCAATCCTAAAGCCATTACGGAAAAGTTTATTAAAGTGCCGCCGGAAAAGATATCTAAAAGGGAAAGGAATTGATTTTGAGAAAAAATTGCCCTTAAGCGAGGTAAATCAATTGCCGGCACCGGTAAAAAAGCAAACAATCTAAAAACTAAAAATATAAAAAATGTAATTAACAATTTTTTTCTGATTTGTTTTTCCTGCCAGATTAATTTAAGCTTTTGTCTTATTTCTTTCATAAAATTTTTTCTTTTTTAATTTTTTGGGAATTCTCGGTTTGTTTTTTCCTTTGCCCCTCATCAATGGAAAACGCTTTATTATTCTACCTTGTCCACCTTCAAAATGTAAAGGAATATCCTCTCTTGCCTTTTGATGACGGGTTGTCCCCCGGCCGGATTTTGCTCCCTTACCGCTGCCTAAACCTCGGCCTAATCTTTTCTTCTTTTTTTCTTTTATCTTTGGCAAATTAGAAAGAAAATTTGTCATTTTAAAAATTACTGAGCAACTTTTAATCTTTTTAGCCCTTCAATTACCGCATAGGCATTAACGATTTGATTTCTTGAGCCAATAATTTTTCCTGAGGCATTACTTACCCCAACCAGATCCAAAATTGCTCGGGCAACACTACCAACTTTTAATCCCGTTCCTTTAGGCGCCGGTTTTAATAAAATTTTTGCTGCTTTATATTTAATTTTAATCTCGTGTGGTAAGGTATTATTTTTAATCGGTACTTCAATTAAGTGTTTTTTAGCATAAGTGATTGCTTTTTGGATAGCTGGTGGTACCTCAAGCGCCCGGCCAAGACCAATCCCTACCTTTCCATTTCTATCACCAACCGCCACTAAAGAAGAAAAGGAGATATAATTTCCTCCGGGAGTTTTTTTTGAAACTCGTCTAATTAATAAAACTTTTTCTTCAAATTTTTCTTCTTTTTTTTCCTTATCTTTTTCCATTTATTTTTTTAAAAAAATTTTATTTAATTTTTAATTTTTAATTGTAATTTTTAACTTTTGATTTTTAATTTTTAATTTCATATTTTAACCCCTGCTTCCCTTAACCCTTCAGCCACTGCCTTAACTTGACCTAAATAACTATACCATCCCCGGTCAAATATTGCTTGGTTAATTTTTTTTGATAATAAGATTTTTCCCAATTGCCGCCCCACTTCTTTAGCTTTTTCAACTTTCTTAAGTTTTTTATCTTTCAAGGTTAAAGATGAGGCGCTAGCAATGGTAATTCTTTTTCCATCATCAATCGCCTGGGTATAAATATATTTATTTGACCGAAAAATTGAAATCCTTGGCCGAAGGCTCGTTCCTTTAATATTACAACTGACTCTTCTTTTACGTCTTAATTTTCTATCCCGATTAATATTTTTCATAAGAAAAATTAGGCACCGGTTGTTGCTTTAGCTTTTTTACCCGGTTTAATTCTTAATTTTTCACCTTCATATTTAATTCCTTTTCCTTTATAAACATCTGGTTTTTTAAGCATTTTAATCTGATAAGCCACCTCACCCACTAATTGCTTATCAATCCCCATCACCACCACTTTATTATTTCCTTCAACTTTAAATTTAATCCCAGCTGGTTTTTTAAAAACAATTGGATGGGAATACCCTAATTTAAAAACTAAATCCTCGCCTTGAAGTTTTACATTATAACCAGTGCCAACAATTTCCAATCTTTTTTCCCATAATTTTTCCACCCCAATTACGGCATTGGAGATTAACTGACGATATAAACCGTGAAGACTTTTTGTTTTTTTATCCTCGTTTAGTCGTTTTAAAACTAATTTTCTATCGTCTTTTTTCATTAATAATGATTTTGGTAAAGTAAAAGACAGCTCGCCTTCTGGTCCTTTAATTTTTATCTCTTGGCCATCGATGTAAACTTCAACTTTGTCCGATAATAAAATTGGCTTTTGACCGATTTTTGACATAAATTTACCAAATTTCAAATAATAATTCACCGCCAACTTTTAACTTCTTAGCTTCAATATTGGTTAAAATACCTTTTGATGTCGATAAAATTGAGTAACCTAAACCATTTAACACTGGTTTTAATTCCCGATAGGAAACATAATATCTTCTTCCAGGCTTGGAGTAAATTTTAATATCGGTTAATGCTGGGTTTTTATCCTTATATAGTAAATTAATTTTTATCTCTTTTTTAATTCCTTCGGTTATCTGATAATCTTTTATAAACTTTAATTCCTTAAGTCTTTCCAAAACCTCTTCTTTAAAACGGGAATAGGGAATTTCAACTTTATCTTTTTTTGCCAAATAACCGTTCTTTATTCTGATAATTAAATCGATGACTGAATTTCCCATAATTTAATAAATATTTAACTTATGTTGGTTCAACTATTTTCTTTGTCACTTTACCATGACTTTTAAAAGTTCTGGTTGGGGCAAACTCTCCTAAACGATGACCAACCATGGCTTCACTGATAAAAATTTCTATAAATTTTTTTCCATTATGAACGGCAATTCGGTGACCAACAAACTCTGGTGGAATTTGGGAACTCCTTGCCCAGGTTTTAATGGGAGTTCTTTCACCTGTTTCTTTTTGCTTTAAAACTTTTTTTAATAATTTTTGGTCAACATATGGACCTTTTTTTAATGATCGACTCATATATTTTATTACCAAGAAACTTTTTTAACACCAGGAATTTCTCCTTGTAACGCCTTTTCTCTAAAACATAAACGACACATTCCAAACCGGCGCAAATACGCTCTTGCCCGCCCACAAAAAGGACACCGGTTTCTTTCCCTAACCTTATATTTTTGCTTTTTTAAAAATTTAACTTCATCAGATTTTTTTGCCATATTTATTTTTTAAAAGGAATTCCTAATAACTCAAAAAATTTTTTCCCTTTTTCTTTATCTTTGGCATCAGTCACTATTGTTACCTCTAAACCTCTTATTTTATCAATTTTATCGTAGTCAATTTCAGGAAATATTGTCTGTTCATAAAATCCTAAATTTAAATTACCGTGTTGATCAATATTTTTTTCATCAATCCCGCGAAAATCACGAATTCTTGGAATAACAATCTTAATTAATTTCTCTAAAAAATCAAGCATTTTTTTTCCTCTTAGGGTCACTTTTACTCCAATTGGTAAACCCTTTCTAATCTTAAAAGCAGAAATTGATTTTCTCGCCTTGGTAATCACTGGTTTTTGACCGGTGATTAAACCAATCTGTTCTTGAATTTTTTCCAAAACTCCTTTATTAACCACTGCTTCACCGGCTCCAACATTAACGACAATTTTCACCACTTTAGGAACAGCCATCGGGTTATCAACGCCAAATATTTCCTTGGCTTTTTCTTTAAGTTCTTTTTTATAAAATTCCTTAAAATCCATAATCTAAAAAAAATTTATATTTTACTTTTACACTTTTTACATATACGCCATTTTTTGTTTTTTTCTCTTAAAATACCAACCCTGGTTGGTTTAGCGCATTTTGGACAAATCAACATTACTTTTGATACATCCAATGGTCTTGGCACATCAACAATTCCTCCTTGAGGTAAATTTTGATTTTTTTTAATGTGTCTTTTATAAATGTTAATTCCGGGAATCAAAACCTGGTTTTTTTTCGGAAAAACTTTCTCCACAATTCCCTCTCTTCCTCTATCTTTTCCATAAATTACCTTAACTTTATCTCCTTTTTTGATTTTCATAAGCAGCTTATGAAATTAATAAATTTCCTCTGCCAAACTAGCAATTTTATTAAATCCTAAGTCTTTAATTTCTTTAGCAATTGGACCAAAAACTCTTGTTCCTTTGGGATTTTTATCAGTAAGAGAATTAACCAAAACACAAGCATTGTCATCAAATCTAATATAACTACCATCTTTTCGACGATACTCTTTTTTTGTCCGGACGATCACCGCGTAATGCTTTTCTCCCTTTTTAACTTGAGCAAAAGGAATCGCCTCTTTAACTACCACTCTAATTACATCACCAATATGGGCTTTTAATCGATTACCACTTTTTGGTAATCCAATCATCATTACTTTTTTGGCACCGGTATTGTCAGCCACATTTAAAATAGATCTCAATTGCAACATAACCAGAAATTACAACTTTTTAACGACGATAAAATGCTTCTCTTTAGATATTGGTCTTGTCTCCTCAA
>JBNAVI010000036.1:0-4755 GCA_049700175.1 Microgenomates group bacterium
TTGGAAGCTCAAAAATATCTTGAATTGGCTCAGGCTTATAAAACCTATCAGTTTTTAAAAGCAAAATCACAAATAATGGATTTTGGCGATTTAATTTTCTATACAATTGAGCTTTTTAAAAAAAGGCCCAATGTTTTAAAAAGATATCAGCAAAAGTTTAAATTTGTGATGGTTGATGAATTTCAAGACACCAACATTGCCCAATATGAATTAATTAAGCTTCTTTGTCCTTCCCAAAATAATCCTAAATTAACAGTTGTCGGTGATGATTCTCAATCAATTTATAAATTCCGTGGCGCTTCGGTGTCAAATATCTTAAATTTCATTAAAGATTATCCCCAGGCGAAATTAATTACCCTTCTAAAAAATTATCGCTCTTGTCAATCGATTCTTGATGCGGCTTACCGATTAATTCAGCATAATAATCCTGATACCCTTGAGGCGAAAATGGGTATTAACAAAAGATTAATCGCCCAAAAAAAAGATCAACAAAACGCTTTAAATTTCATTTTTACCAATTCACCTGAGGAAGAAGCTGATTTTGTCGCCAAGGAAATTTTAAAACTAAAAAATAAATACCAATATCAACAAATAGCGGTCTTATCGCGAGCCAATGATCATGCTGATATCTTTATTCGTACCTTCAACCGCTACGGTATCCCTTATCAGTTTTTAGGTCCGGGAATGCTTTATAAACAACCAGAAATAAAAGATTTAATTGCCTATCTTAAAATTTTGTATAACTTGGAAGATTCTGTTTCCTTATTTAGAGTTTTAAATATGGATATTTTTAATATTGAAAACCGGGATTTAAATCTTCTTGTATCGATGGCAAAAAATACCAGTCTTTCTCTATTTGAAACTTTAGAAATTTATCTTTCTTTTTTTTATCCCCAAATTTATCTGGAAGAATTTGAAATTTACAAAAAATATTTACCGCTTTTGAAAAAAGAAACAAAAGAAACCCTTTTTAAGATCTATTCAATGATTAAACGCCATTTAGAATTAGCTAAAAAAAATTCTGCCGGTCAAATTTTATTCTATTTTTTAGAAGATACCGGATATTTATCAAAATTAGTTAACTACAAAACTGAAAAAGAGGAAAAAATTGCCTTAAATATTTCAAAATTCTTTAATAAATTAAAAACCTATGAAATGGAAAATGAGGATTCTTCAATCAATGCGGTAGTGGAATATTTAGAAATGTCTCTTCAATTGGGAGAATCACCACTGACTTCAACTTATGATTATGGTCAAATTAATGCCGTTAATATTTTAACGGTTCATTCAGCTAAAGGCTTGGAATTTCCGGTTGTTTTTTTGGTCAATCTAACTTCCGGCCGCTTCCCAACCTATAAAAGAAGAGAAGTTATTCCCATCCCTGATGCACTAGTTAAGGAAATTTTACCCCAAGGCGATTATCATCTTCAAGAAGAAAGAAGATTATTTTATGTTGGCTTAACCCGGGCAATGGACAAAGTTTATTTAACTGCCTCAAAATTTTATGGTGAAGGAAAAAGAGAGCAAAAAATTTCTCCTTTTGTTTTTGAGTCATTAACTGAAGAATATGTTAAAAAATGCTTATCTAAAAATGAAGTTGAAAAAAAACAGCTAAAACTTTTTGATTTTTTTAGCAAAAAGGAAGAGGCGACAACTAAACAAATTTTAGATTGGGGAACTTTATCATATAGCCAAATTGAAACCTTTCAATTGTGTCCTTTACAATACAAATATCAATACATCTTAAGAATTCCCTCTCTGCCACAGGCCTCAGCCTCATTTGGTGAATCAATTCATAATACTTTGTATAACTTTTATCGAGAATTTTTAAAAAATAAAAATATTGGTAAAGAACAATTAATTAGTATTTTTAAACGTCAATGGATTCCTATTGGTTACAATTCAAAACTTCATCAGTTGAAGATGCAAAAAGAGGGAGAAAAAATTTTAAGTGATTTTTATGAAAATTTTCATCATAAAGATTTAGAAATTATTGGTTTAGAAAAAAAATTTAAAGTTAAAATCAACAATAAAATTTCAATTGTTGGGAAAATTGATCGGATTGATAAAATTGAAAAAAATAAAATTGAAATTATCGATTACAAAACAGGAAAGATACCTGATGAAAAAGAATTAAAACAAAATCTTCAATTGCCAATTTATGCTTTAGCCGTTAAAAATATTTTTACCAACCAAAGACTAAATAATATAATCTTAACTTTTTATTTTCTTTCCGAAAACAAAAAAATATCAAAAAAAATAAGTAATAAGGAAGTAATTAATCTTAAGAAAAAAATTATTAAAACCGTTGATGAAATCAAAAAAAGTAGTTTTTTTCCAAAAGTTGGCCCGTGGTGTGATTTTTGTCCTTTTCAAATGATTTGTGAAGCTTGGCAATAAGTTATTTCTCTTTAATAAAAATTTTTTTTATTATGGCGGTTTTGCCGTTGGCACCAGTTAACTTAATAATAATCTCGTTTTCCCCTTTTTTTAGCGGTAAGGAATATTTAAAATAACCATTACTATCAGGATATATTCTCTGACTAAAAATATAAACCGATGTCTCAGGATCAACTTTTGCTTTTATATCAATTTGATTTTCGGTAATAAAATGGGTTTCTTTGGGAGCAATAAAAGTAATTGACGGCGGAGATAAAAATTTTTTTAACTGCCAGCTAAAATAAATAAAAATTATTAGTAAAAAGCCAATAATAAAATAGGTAAAGATCTTTTTTGATTCTGGCAAAAAATAATTTTTGGAAACTTTCTCTTTAAAACCGACCTCCTCTTTTTCTTCATAATCGCGATTAAAAAAAGCAATTGCTTTTTTATAGGGCAAACCCAAAACCATGGCATAATTTTTTATTACCCCCTCAATATAAATTTTAGAAGGAAAAATCCGCCAGTTATTTTCTTCAATCGCCTCTAAGTATTTTTTGCGGATTTTGGTTTTTTTTTCAATTTCATTTAGTGAAAGATTTTTTTTAATTCTTTCTTTCTTAAGAATTTCACCGATGGTTAACATTTTTATAAATTAAAAAAAATTAGGCTCTCTCCATGTACTCACCTGTTTCCGGATTAACAATAACTGTTTCTCCTTCTTTAATAAACAAAGGCACCATGATCGTCACTCCCGTTTCCAGCTTAGCAGGTTTTTTTGCTCCAGTTACCGTATCACCTTTGATGGCCACTTCTGTTTTCACCACCTTTAACCGGACACTCATTGGTGGCCTGATTGTTAAAGCTTGATCATCATGAAGATAAACATAAACTTTTAATCCCTCTTTTAAAAAATCAGCTACTTGACCAACTCTTTTTATGGGGAGAGAGTATTGGTTAAAAGTTTTTTCATCCATAAAATATAAGCTTTCATTATCTTTATAAAGAAACTGCATCTCTACACTCATTACATCAACAACTTCCACATTCTCATTTGACTTAAAAGTAATATCAATCGTTTTGCCTGAAATGATGTTTTTTACTTTTAATTTCATTAAGGCTGAACCTTTCCCCGGCGAATAAAATTCGGCTTTTTGAATTTGCCAAATTTCATTTTGATAAGAAATAAAATCTCCTTTTTTCAGATTGCCAGCATTAATTAGCATCGTTAAAATTCAATATTAACTAATTTTAAACTTTTAATTGAATTTAATCCTAATAAAACCATCACCAATCTTTCAAATCCTATCGCTATTCCTGAACAAAATGGCAAGTTATATTTTAACGCCTCAATAAATCCTTTGTCAATCGGATGATTAATTTTTCCTGACTCTTTTCTTTTTTTATTTTCTAATAAAAATCTCCCCTCTTGCTGTTGCCAATCAGAAAGTTCCGTATAACAATCGCCTAATTCAATCCCATTAATATAAAATTCAAAACGTTGAGCTGTTTTTCCATCATCATTTAATTTAGCCAAAGCGGCAAATTCTTTTGGATAATCATAAATTAAAGTTGGGTAACCATTAATACCCAAATGAGGCTCAATCTCTTGAGTATAAATTTGCGACCAAATATCCTCATAAGCAAAACCTGAGGTATTATAACCTTTTTTTTCTGCTTTTTTTAGAAATAAATGATGACTGAAAAGTTCCTTTTCGGTTACCCCGGCAAATTTTTCAAAAGCTTCAGAAACTTTTATTTTTTCCCATCGGTTAAAATTGATTTTTAATTTTTTAAATAAATTTTGAGATTTGAAGTTTCCCCGCTGCTCGCGAGCGGCGGGGTTTAAATTTTGAATTTTTTTATCAATATATTTAACCATTTCCAAAACCTCATCAGCCAATTGTAAATAATCAACGCCAACTTTATACATCTCAAGTATTTCAAATTCATGACAATGAAGCGATGAGGAAGGTTCACTATTGCGAAATGACTTGCCAAAATAAAAGCAATTGCTAACGCCTTCAACTAAAAGTCTTTTTAAAAAAAGTTCCGGTGACGGGGTTAAATAAAGTTTTTCTTTTTTATCTAAAAAATAAAATTCTGTTTCAAAAACCTCAAGATATGATTCCGGAATTAAAGCCGGTGATAAAACCGGCAAATCAACCTCAACATAACCTCTATCTTCCAAAAACTCCCTAACCGCTTTTTTACAAGATTGATAAATAAAATGGTTGTGTTTGTTTTGGATATAAGTTTTAATTCTCATTGTGAATTAAATTTAATAAATTATAAATAAAAAATTTTAATTGTTAGAAATATTTTGTTAGGAATGGACCCAATATGAGTTTGTTCAAATCCGCCATCTACATTAGT
>JBNAVI010000037.1:0-4725 GCA_049700175.1 Microgenomates group bacterium
GATTAAATTCATCTGGATTATTTATCTGCTTCAGCCTTTGTCTAAAGTCTACGCCCAAAGTTTCATTTATTGTTAAAAAATTTAAGTAAGTTGGTTTACCAGAAAAAGCAGCGACATAAGAAGTATCATTTTTGTCAATTGGAGTAAAGACTGCGCCAAACGGTTGCTTTTTTAGAAAATTTAATGCCTCGATTTCATATTGATTAATAACAAATCGCGATTGAGAAAAAGGATAATTTAGATTAATTAAATTAGGAATAAAAGTGAAAATAAAGGTTGGTATAAAAAAAATAGTAAATAATGCCTTATTTTTTTTATAAAGATTATAAAAAAAGATAGCTGTATATAAAGATAAAATATAAGCATTTGGGACAAGAAATTGGATTGGATTAAACCAATCACCTCGTTGAACAAAAAAGGCTGACAGGAATACACTGGTAATAAAAGTGAAAAAAATTGAAAGGTCAAGAGTTTTGAATTTATGTTTTAAAAAATAAAAAATCCCTAAAAATCTTGTTCCTAGATAAAAAAATACAAATAAGAAAAGAGAATATAATTCAATTGCCAAAAGTCTTGGTCCAAGGCCTTTTTCATAAAGAAAATAACGGGCCAAAACTAAGTTTTTATTATAAAAAAGATTGGGTGATTCAATTAAATGGTGAACAGTAGCAAAGGGTGAGAAATTGAAGGTCGGTGATTGGTTAGAAGAAGGTTGAAGAAAAATTAATATCGCCATTAAAGCAGTTAAAACTAAGCTGAAAAATTTTTTAATCGATCCAATAAAATCTTTTTTAACATTTAAAAATAAATAAAAAATAATAATTAAACTTAAGGTGGTAGCAACATAAAATTTAATTCCAAAGGAGAAAAATAATAAAAAAAGAAAAATAGGCCATTTTTGATTAATTTTTTCTGTTAGTAACCAATAAAAAATTATAAGAATAATTACTAATCCTATGGCTGTATGAGGGCTTTCTAAAACTCTAGTGGCTTGAAATGTATTAATTAAAAGGCCATTATTTAAGGGTTGGTTGTTTAAAAGAGCGGTGAGCAAGGTTAGGGGAATACCAAAATAAAAAAAGAATAATCCAAGATTAATAAAAGCAAGGTTATTATTTATTTTTTTTAAAGTTTTGCAAAGAACAAAAGTAATTAATAAAAAATATAAGATTGGTATTAGTTTAAAATAGGAAAAAAAACTAGAAATACCAATTTTTGATAGAGCAAAAACCAAAAAGTTTGGTAAAAAATGATAACCTTTTAAGGTTTCACCGGCATAAGTTGGGTGTAAAAAAGGGAACTTTTGAAAGGCAACATTGGCTACAGCCATAAACCACATCCCATCACGAAAATTAGAACCAAAAATAAACCCACATTTATCTTTAACACAACCAATCTGACCATCAACAAGGTATGGTAGTAAAGTTAAAATAGCGGCAGTGATAATTATTAAATAATAGACAATACGGGGCGTTTTTTTCATATAATAATTAAATGATTTTTAATTTTATCAAAAAAAATAAGATTTTAAGTTTTCTTATTTTTATTGGTTTTATAGCCCATCTTTTAATTTCCTTTCCTTCAGGCTCATATTACTGTTTTAACGGCAATTGCGGATTATATTTTTGGGGAGCGCATGAGCATGATGCGATTTGGCATTTGGCAATAATTGAGACTGCTTTTAAAAAATATCCACCCCAACACCCAACTTTTGCCGGAGAGAATTTAACTGGTTATAACTATTTTTTGGATTTAGTTATTTTTCTTATTTCAAAAATAGGAATTCCGGCGATTATTTTTTATTTTAAAATACTTCCTGTAATTTGGTTTTTATTCTATACTTACTTTACTTTAAAATTGGCAGAAAAGGTTTCCCAATCTTACTGGTTTAAGGTTTTTTTGCTTTTTTTCAATTATTTTGGCGCCTCATTTGGAGTTTTTTTTACTTTATATCATAACAAAACAATTTGGGGGTCATCGGCAAGCTTGGCCATGCAGCCCTTATTATCTTTAGTTAATCCTCAATTTGCTATCTCTTTAATTTTTATTCTTTTGATTTTAATTAATTTTTTTGAAAAGAAATTAAATAAGAAAATTTTTTTATATTGTCTTTATCTTTTTATAAATTGGGGGTTGAAGTTTTATGCTGGTGTAATCAGTTCATTTTTAATTTTAGGTTTAATTTCTATTGAAAAGAAAAAATTTCGTTCAAAAATTTTTAATTTTGCTTTAATTATTTTAAGCTCGATTTTGGCAATCATTATTTTCTATCAACCTTTTTCCGCTACCAAGACAGGTTCACCTTTAATTTTTTCTCCTTTTTCAATGGTTCATGCGATAATTGAGGAAAAAAATTTATTTTACCTGCCTAATTTGGTTAATGCCCGCTATTTTCTTTATCAATTTGGTTTTGGACCGAGGCTTTTGGCAATTGAGCTTTTCTCAGTTTTTCTTTTTATATTTTTTAATTTTGGAGTAAGATTTTTTGGCTTGGTTTATTTTTTAATAAATTTTTTTAAGAAAAAGTTAGATTTTTTTTACTTAATTATCTTTTTAGCTATCTTATTTTCTGTCAGCTTAACTGTTTTTTTTATTCAAAAAGGAATGTGGTGGAATACAATTCAATTCACCTATTATGGCTTATTTTTAGCCAATATCTTTACCGGGTTATTTTTTCAAGCTCTTATCAAAAAAAAGGATCTTATTTTTCTGTTTTTGATTTTTATTTTTATCTTAGTCAACATTCCAGAAAATCTTGATATCTTAAAAGGTTTTAATCCACTAAAGCCAGGCTCTTATATTACCCAAAAAGAACTTGAAGCCCTTAATTTTTTAAAAAAGAAAGAAGATGGAGTAATTTTAACAATTACCAATTTTGAAGATACTCTTCATAAAGAGTCAGCTTATGTTTCAGCATTGACAGGAAAACAGACATATTTTAATGATTTGCATGTTTTAAATATTACTGGTATTGATTATAAAAAAAGACAAGAGGAAATGAGTAATTTAGAGTTGATTAATTGGGAAAAAATACCAATTCAATATATTTATATATTAAAAAGTGATAATAATTTTTTGAAAGTTTTGAAGAAATTAAAAAAATTATCAAATTATAAAATAGTTTTTGAGAATACTGAGATTACAATTATTGAAAAAATGAAATAGTTTTTTTGTTAATTAAGATCATGGCAAAAATTAAAACAAAACATGAAATAAAAACATATAATCCAAAAAAATATTTTTTTAATCTTCCTTGAAGATGATGAGATATGGCATAAATAATATCTTTTATTTCATATTGACCGCGAAAATAAAGCGGAAAGATATTATCTTTTTTATCAAAATAAACCTTAATTAAACTATTCTCATTGGGTTTTTCATAGCCATTATATAAGCCATTTTTAGTTTTATTAATTCGTTCTAAAATTGATGTTTTATAAACTACAATTTGGTTAAGTTCTTTCTCTTTAAAGATTTTAAGGGTAAATTCTTTTTTATCCAAAGTTTTTGGTAAAAACACAATTAAAGGTTCATCAATGGTGTTTGGAATTTCAAAATCACTTACTTTTTTTATTAGAAATTTATTATTTTTGTTATCAAAAAATTCAAATATTATATTATCGTCATAAGTTAAGGTTCCTTTTTTACTAATTGAAATTTGAAGAGCTTTTATTTTTTTCATTTGCGGATTTTTAATCTTAATAGTAATTGGTTTTTTTGTAAGATTAATTTCCTGAGTGGTAATTTGGTATTCTTTTTGCGGTAAGAGAATAAAATTTGATTTGATCTGATAATCGAGGACGACAAAAATAATATAAGAGATAAATAAAACTAAAATAGAGTTTTTAATAGAAAGGTTAATTTTTAATCTTTTATATAATTTGTTAAGAAGGCCTTTTTTATAAAAAATTAAATAGAGACATTCAATAAAAATTAATAAATAGCAGAAAAATATAATAAATTTTAAAATAAGATCGTAGATTTCAAAAGAAAAAAACTTATTAATAAATATTTTATTGCTTAAAAATTCATTAAACATTGATCCAATTGTAGGTGAAAGCATAGGAGATAAATAAAATTCATTACTAAAACCTTTAAGAATAATTGCCAAAAGACTTAAATTAAAAAGGGGAAGATAATTCTTAGATATTAAACCAATTAAAAAAGTAAAGGGTAAAATCCAAATAGTAAATTGAATAAAAAACACCGGGTCATTTAAATAAGTTAAACTTATTACCGCAACAATTAAAAGAAGAATTTTTTCATATTGTTTTAAAATATAATCTTTAATTCTAAAAACATAAAGAAAGAATAAAGAATAAAAGATTAGGAAATAAGGCATACTATTAAAATTATTTCTTAATATTCCCATTGATTCTTTGGAAAATAAAAAAAATTTATTTATAAAAAAACTATCTTTTGACCAACCTTGTTTATTAATAAAGTAAAATATTAAAAATAGGCCGTTATAAAAAAGAAAACTCTTTTTGTTTCTTGATGCGAAAATTATAAAAAATGGAATAATAAGAAGCGGTAATTGTTTAATAATAGCGCCTAAAACTAAAAAAAATAAAGCCAAAATTTTATTTAAAGTTATTTGACCGTCTTCCTCAGTTGCTTTAAGCCAAAAGTATAAACCAGCAACAAAGGCTGCCAGCATAAACATTTCCGGCATAAAAAAAGCGTAGTTTATCATCATAAAATAAGGATTGATGGCCCAAAACA
>JBNAVI010000038.1:0-4660 GCA_049700175.1 Microgenomates group bacterium
TAAATACAAGATGAAACAAAATCCTACCGCTAAAAAAGCAGAACGGGAGCGGGTAAATAATATAAAAATAAAATTTAATAAAAGATATAAATTTAAAAAAAAACTCTTTTTTTCTTCCCCTAAAGAAAAAAAATATAAGCCTAAAAAAAAGTTAATTGCCAAATAGGCCCCAAGCCAATTTGGTTGTCCCAGAGTAGAAAAAACTCTTTCAGCCGGTTTAAATTGATCAGTCCAACAGGTATTATTTAACTGACCAGTAAAAACATAACAGCTTAAATCATAACCGAATTTTCCCGGTAAACCCCACAAAATAACTAAAAACGAGCTTAAAAGAGAAATTTTTAAAATTTTTTTTACTTCATTAAAAGATAAGTTAGAAACTGCGGCATAATATAAAACTAAATAAGTAAAAATTGAAAGTAATCCCCCATTAAAGCGGCCATAATAACCAAAAATAGAAGTGTGAACGTCAATTGAAAAAATAGTTGAAATAATTTGTGATAATAAAAAAAATAAAATAAAAAAATCAAAAAATGTTTTTTTTAAAAAAATTTTTTTAAAAAAAATTATTTTTAAAAGCCAAAAAAAAGAAATTAATGTTGTAACTAAATAAATAAAAATCATTTTATTAAATTCAAACAGCTCAGAGGTTTTTGAAAACATAATTAAAGGCGTGAGGAAAAAAAGGAGTTGATATAAAAAATAAATTATTTTGTTAAAAATTTTCTCTTTAACTACCATAAAAAAAAGATAAAATATAATTAATGATAAATTTTATCGAAAATATAAAAAAAATAAAACTCCCTTTTCTAATTGATGAAGTTATCGGCGTTGACTTAGGAACAAGTTCAACGCGAATTGCCTTAAGAGAAAAAGGAGTAGTTGTTAGAGAACCAACGTATCTTGGTTATAACACTAAAATAAAAGATTTTATTTTTTTTGGTAAAGAAGCAAAAATCATTATTGGTAAAGTGCCGGACTATATTAAAATAATCAGACCGGTAATTAACGGAATAATTTCGGATTTTGACGCCAGCGTTTCATTAATAAGATATTATATTCAAACTTCCGTAATGGTTTTTTATAAAAATTTTTTCCTAAAACCAACATTCAGTATTATTGCTGCTGCTCCCCACTTTTCAACAGAAATTGAGCAGAAGGCGATCGAAGAATTATTTTCGAAATTAGGCTTTAGTCAAATTTACATTATTGAAAAACCAATTGCCAATGCCTTAGGAGCAGGGATTGATGTTTTTTCCCACCAACCAGCATTAATTGTTGATATGGGCGCGGGTTTAATTGAAATAGCGATTGTTAGCGGAGGTGGAATTGTTAATAGCCGAACAATAAAAACAGCTGGTGAGAGTATGAATAAAATTATTTACAATTATTTATATCTAAAATACGGAGTAATTTTTGGTGAATCAACTTGCGAAAACCTAAAAATTCAACTATTAAGCTTTGAAAACGATAATAAAACTATTACCATTAAAGGAAAATCCTTAGAAACAGGTCTGCCCAAAGAAGTAAAAATCAAATCAACAGATATCAAAGAATCTTTAATAACTACTTTTAACCATATGGTTGATAATATCAGAGAATTAATTGAGTCTTCACCACCGGAAATTTTAGATGAAATACTATCAAAAGGTGTAATTCTTTGCGGCGGTCTATCAAGAATAAAAGGAATTGACAAATTTTTTGCAAAAGAATTAAGGATTCCCGTCTATGTTAATGAATTTTATGAAGACACAACTATTTATGGTTTATTAAAACTCTCCAAAGATTTTTTATCTCTCTCAAAATTAGCAATAAAGTTTTAAAACATCATTTAACAATGACTGTCCTTTAGTTACGGGAGGGACCTTGAGAAATTTACGGAAGGGAGATAATTTGGCCGGGTTGGATAAGATTAGGATTGGGTAGCTTGTTTAATTGAACTATTTTCACCCATAAGTAACCATCACCATAATATTTTTCGGCTATACTCCAAAGATAATCCCCTTCTTTTACTACATAATTTTTTGCCGTTTGGGTTACTTTTTCTGTTTTGGATGATGCTATTTGGTTGTTTGTTAATATTTTAGGTTTTACTGAAGGAATTATTAACTGTTGATTTTCATAAATTAAATTGGGATTGCTAATATTGTTGGCTAAAGCAATGTCAATAGCATTATAGCCGGAACCATAAAAATATTCAGCGATCTTCCATAAGCTGTCGCCTTCTTTGACAATATATTTTTTTTCTGTTTCTTTTTTTTGGGTAGCTTTAGAGCTTAAATTTGTAGTATTTTTTTTTATTGTAGTCTTAAACTTAAAAAATTTATTCTTTAAAAAAACATTATATCCAGCAATAATAAAAATAATTATTGTAAAAAGACCAAGAATAAAATTAATTTTATTTTTAGGGAAAGTATTCAATAGAAGATCTTTATAGCTAATATTTTCAGTATGATGGTTTTCGGTTTTTTTTTGTAAATCTTTCTTTATCTTTTTTCTTTTAGGCATATTCCAGATATTAATTTAATTTGCCAAAATTATATTAAAAAAAAATAAAAAGTCAAGTATTTTGAAGTTAAAAATATTCAGTTAAAAAAAATAAAAAGCTAGTTGAAGCTGATTAAGATTAGTAAGTGTTGTAAAATTTATTAGTTGATCTAGTTAATTACAGATACGGGTTGTCGTTATTCCCGTGCCAGCGAGTATCCTTAATGTTATTGTGACTTATTGTCATTCCTGTGAAGGCAAGAATCTATAGTAACAAATTGAAGGTTTCGGTATTATGAATGTTTTTAAGCGGGCCCGACGGGACTTGAACCCGCGATCTCCTCCGTGACAGGGAGGTGTGTTTGCCGCTACACCACGAGCCCAAAAATTAAAATTAAATTATTGTTATAATATATTAACAAATTTAAAATGGAAAATCAATTTTCAAACAAGACCGTAGCAAAAATTTTAAGAAATATTGCTGCTGTATATCTTTTAACTGGAGAAAATCAATTTAAAGTAATTGCTTATCAAAAAGCTGCTGATGTAATTGAGAGTTTATCAAGAGAAATAAAGGATATTTGGTTAGAAGGAAAAATAGATACTATTCCGGGAATTGGAAAAAATTTAAAAGAACATTTAGATGAGTTTTTTAAAAACGGAAAATCAGCCCATTTTGAAAATATTTTAAAAAAAATCCCAAGATCAGTCTTTATTCTTATGGAACTTCCAGGTGTGGGGCCAAAAAAAGCTTTTCAGTTGGTTAATAAATTGAAATTATTTAATGAAAAAACAGTCATTGATGATTTAAAAAAAGCCTGTTTGGAAGATAAAGTAGCCCAATTAGATAACTTTGGTTTCAAATCACAGGAGGATATAATTAAAGCAATTGAACTTTATAGAAAAAAAAGCACTCAACATGAACGGATGCCTCTGCCATATGCTTTTGAGATTGCCTCAGACATTGCTAAATATTTAAAAAAAATGCCGGAAATTGAAAGAGTCGATCTTTTAGGCTCGCTACGCCGATATCAGGCAACTATTGGCGATATTGACATTGCTGTTTCATTAAAAAGCAAAAAGCCTGATACAAGTGTTTATAAAAAAATTATTAATTATTTTGTTAATTACCCAAAAAAGATAAAAATTGACAACGCCGGCGAAAAAAAAGCCTCAATTATAGTTGAGCCTTATGTAAGAATAGATTTAAGAATTGAGGAAAAAAAAGGTTATGGAGCGATGCTTCAATATTTTACCGGTAATAAAGCCCATAATATTCAATTGAGAGAATTTGCTTTAAAAAAAGGATATTCATTATCGGAATATGGGATAAAAGATTTTAAAACCAATAAACTTTATCAATTTGAAGATGAAGCGTCTTTCTATAATTTTTTAGGTTTACAATATATCCCTCCTGAGTTAAGAGAAGGAAAAGATGAAATTGAAAAAGCCCAAAAAAATGAGATTCCAAAGTTGGTAGAACTAAAAGATATTAAAGGTGATTTGCATATTCATTCTTCATTTGATGTTCAGCCTTCACATGATTTAGGCGTTGATGATTTTTTAACCTTAATGAGAAAAGCGAACCAATTAAATTATGAATATATTGGTTTTTCTGATCATAATCCAAAAAATAGTTTGCCAGAGGATGAAATTATTAATATATTGAGGAATAGATATAATTTTGTTCAAAAAAAATTGAGTAAAAAATTACAACGTTCAAATTATTTTATCGGAATTGAGGCTGATATATTACCAGATGGATCTATCCCTATTCCAAAAGAAGGGCTTAAATATATTGACTATTTAATTGTTGCGGTTCATAGTGTTTTTAATATGGATAATAAATTAATGACAAAAAGAGTCCTGAAGGCTTTAAGTTATCAAAAAGTTAAAATTCTAGCACATCCAACCGGAAGATTGTTAGGAAAAAGAGATGGGTTTGAATTGGAGTGGGAAAAAATTTTTGAGGTTTGTAAAAAAAATAATATTGCTTTAGAAGTTAATGCCTGGCCTTTGCGGCTTGATTTGCCTGATATTTTAATTAAAGAGGCAACTGACAAAGATGTAAAATTAATAATTAACACTGATAGCCATCAAGTGGACCAAATGGACCTAATTTTTTATGGAGTAATGATGGCCCGCCGCGGTTGGGCAACTAAAGAAGATGTTT
>JBNAVI010000039.1:0-4648 GCA_049700175.1 Microgenomates group bacterium
AGAAAAAATATAAGAAATTAAAAATGCACCTTTATATTTTATGCCAAAAGGAAGGATAAGAATTAGATTAAAATCATACGATTATCGGATAATTGATGACACCTGCCAAAAAATACTTGATACCGTAATAAAAACTGGGGCAGCCATTATTGGTCCAATTCCCTTACCCACAAAAAAGGAGGTTTATGTGGTTAATAAATCGCCTTTTACCGACAAAGATGCCAGAGAACATTTTAGTTTAAAAACTCACAAAAGATTAATTGATATCATAAACCCAACCAATCAAACAATTGATTCCTTAATGCATTTGGAATTACCTGCCGGCGTGGAGGTTGAGGTAAAGATGTGATTATTTTCATTTGATCTTCTTAATTTTTTTGGTTATAATAGTTATAATATATGTTAATGTTATCTTTGCTTTATTAATTATTTAAAAAATTTTCCGGATTGGTAGTTTAAAGACCCCAATCTGGGGTCTTTTTATTTTTGTCATAATTATGGTTTTTATATTAGGTAAAAAAAACAGTCAATCACAAACCTTTAATGAAAAGGGAGAGAGAGTTCCGGTAACCTCAATTATTACCTCACCTTGCTATTTAATTGATATTAAAACACCCCAAAGAAATGGTTATTTTGCTTTGAAGCTTGGATTTGGAGAAACAAAAAAAATTAAAAAACCAGTCCAAGGAGAATTAACGAAGGCGGGGATAAAAACCCCGCTTCGTTTTTTAAAAGAATTCAGGTTGGATAAATATAAAGGGGTTGAATTAATTGAGGAAGAGGGAAAACGAGGAATTAAAATTAAAGATTTAAAGATTTTTGTCGGCCAGCAATTAAAAGCAAGTGATTTATTTAAAAAAGGGGAAAAGGTTATTGTTTCTGGCATATCAAAAGGAAAAGGTTTTCAAGGAGTAGTAAGAAGATATGGTTTTTCCGGTGGCCCCCGAACTCATGGCCAATCCGATAGGGAAAGAGCACCGGGTTCAGTGGGGCAAACAACTACTCCCGGCCGGATTTTCAAAGGAAAAAGGATGGCTGGAAGAATGGGAGGGGAAAGGGTAACTATTAAAAACCTTCCAATCGTTGAGGTTAAAGAAAATGAACTAATTGTTAAAGGTTTAGTTCCGGGAGCGAAGGAGGGACTATTGGAAATTAAGGCGGCAATTGAAAAATAATTTAAAATTTTTTATTTTCAAAATGCCAAGAACTAAGAAAACAGAAATAGTAGAAAACAAAAAGGATAAAACAAAACAAAAACAATCCGGTAAAAAAACTGAAAAAAAATCAAAAATTTCTGATTTGGAAATACCGGTTTTTAATCTTAGTGGCCAGACAGATAAAAAATTATCTTTATCAAAAAAAATTTTTTCCGTTAAAGTGAATGAAAAACTTCTTGCTACTTATGTGAGGGTATATTTAGCCAACCAAAGACAAGGAACGGCCAGTACCAAAACGCAAGGAGAAGTTTCCGGCTCAACTAGAAAAATTTATCGGCAAAAAGGAACGGGAAGAGCGCGTCATGGTAGCTTAAAGGCACCAATTTTTGTTGGTGGTGGAGTGGTGGGTGGGCCTAAACCGCGAGATTTTTCTTTAAAAATGAATAAGAAACAAAAGCGGTTAGCCTTGTTTTCTGCTTTAACATTGAAGGTAAAGGAAAAAAATATTTTGATTTTTTCATCAGAGATATTAAATATTCAGCCAAAAACTAAGGAAGCACTAAAAATTTTAGAAAAAAGCAATATTCTTGGTGAAAAAAATTTATTCATTTTTTCCCATTTTAAGAAGAAAAATTTTTTATTAGCATTAAGAAACATTCCTGGGGTTAATTTTGTTGAGGTTAAGACTTTAAATCCCTATTTGGTTTTAAATTATAAAAAGATTATTTTTTTTGAAGACGCTTTAAAAACCTTAGAAGATCATTTTTTAAAAAATTAAATAAATTAATATGGAAATAAACGAAATTTTAATTGAACCAATTTTAACGGAGAAATCAACCAATTTAGCAAAAGAAAATATTTATGTAATTAAAGTTAATAAAAAAGCTAACAAATTTCAGATAAAAGAAGCAATTGAAAAATTATATAAAGTTAAGGTAGCAAAAGTAATGATTAAAAATATTAAAGGAAAAACTAAAAAAGTTGGTCGAAGAAGAATAGAAAAAAAACTGCCCGCAGTAAAAATAGCTTATATTAAGTTAAAAGAAGGAAGTTTACAATTTTTACCAAAGGCATAAAATATGACAGAAACAAACCAAATAGTAGACAAAAAAGCTAAACCAGTTAAAAAGTTAATTAAGATTCTTAAAAAACATTCCGGTCGAGATTGGACTGGTTCAATTAGTGTTCGTCATCGCGGAGGAAGACAAAAAAGATATTACCGGATTATTGATTTTAAAAGAGATAAAAGAGACATGGAAGCTGAGGTTGTAAGAATTGAGAAAGATCCAAACAGGAATGCTTTTATTGCTTTGGTTAAATATCAGGATGGAGAATTAAGATATATTATTGCTCCTGAAGGATTAAAGCCCAAAGATAAGGTTATTGCCGGAGAAAAAGCCCCTATTAAAACAGGAAATGCTTTGCCTTTAAAAAATATTCCTTTAGGACTTTCAGTTCATAATATTGAGTTGTATCCCAAACAAGGCGGTCAATTTGTCAGAGGAGCGGGTACTTCAGCCATTGTGGTGGCAAAGGAAGATAAATATGTCCATTTAAAATTACCTTCAGGAGAAGTTAGGAAATTTCTAAAAGATTGTTATGCCACAATAGGTCAGGTGAGTAATATTACCCATAAGGAAGAAGATTTAGGGAAGGCCGGTAGAAAAAGATTATTAGGAATAAGGCCAACGGTTAGAGGAACAGCCCAAAATCCCCGCAGTCATCCTCATGGTGGAGGTGAGGGAAGATCGGGTGAAGGAATGCATCCAAAGACTCCATGGGGCAAACCGGCTCGGGGCAAAAAAACGCGCAAAAAGAATAAATGGAGTGACAAATTAATTGTTAAAAAAAGAAAATAATCATGGAATTTAAGGCTTATATCAAAAACTTAAGGATTTCGCCAAAAAAACTAAGATTTTTTTTACCGGAAATAAAAAAATTAAAACCGGTTGAGGCGCTAGATTATCTTTATTATTTACCCAACAAAGGGGCAAGATTTTTTTATCAGGCAATTAAGTCAGCCATTGCCAATGCTAAAAAGAGTAAACAAATCGATGAAAATTTGCTAAAATTTAAACTTTTGGCGGTTGAGCAGGGATTTGCTTTTAAAAGGTTTAGACCTGGAGGAAGAGGAACAATTAAACCATATAAAAAAAGAACTGCTCATATTAAGATAATTCTGGAAACATTAAGTGAAGAAAAACCGGTAATGAAAAAAGAAGAAAGAGTAAAGGAAGAAAAAAAAGAAATAAGGCAAGAAGCAAAGATGGAGATTAAAAAAGAGATAAAAAAATCAACTAATAAAAAACAATCAGAGAAAAAAATTAAAGAAGCAAAAATGGTTAAAAATTTAAAAGAAAAAACGGAAGGCTAATTTAATTATGGGGCAAAAAGTTCATCCAAAAGGATATCGGTTAGGAATTTTATACAATTGGAATTCCCGTTGGTTTTTTTCTGATAAAAAAACCTACCGCCAGACTTTAATTAGTGATATTAAAATCAGAAATTTTTTATTTAATAAATTAAGTTATGCCAGTTTAACTCAAGTTGATATTGAAAGAGCAATTAAAAAGATTTCGATAACTATTTTTTCGGTTAAACCGGGAATGATAATTGGCCGGGGAGGAAAAGGCCTGACGGAGTTAAAAGAAGAAATAGAAAATCTTTTGGGTTTAAAAAGTAAGGCGTCTAAAAAAGAAGTGAAGATTGATATTAAAATTGAACCGGTTAAAAAACCTTACTTAAGCGCCTATTTTACTGCTCAATCAATTGCCGAAAAATTAGTGAGGAATTTTCCTCACCGAAGTGTGGTTCATAATGCGATGAATCGGGTAATGGAAGCAGGAGCCAAAGGAGTAAAAATACAATTGGGGGGAAGAATTGCCGGCGCAGAAATCTCCCGAAGAGAAAAATACTTTCAGGGAACGGTTCCTACCTCAACCATAAGAGCTGATATTGATTACGCCAAGTATCCGGCTTTAACCAAATCAGGTTATGTGGGAGTAAAAGTTTGGATTTGCAAAAACACATATGTTAGCACCTAAGCGGCAAAAATATCGTAAACAATTTAGAGGAAAAGTAAGAAAAGTAGCCATTAAGGGGGAGAGTTTAGTTTTTGGTAATTATGGATTGAAAGCCATAGAAAGTGGATTAATTAAAGATAAAGAAATCGAAGCCAGCCGGGTTATTCTAGCCAGAGCCACAAGAAAAGAGGGAAAGTTTTGGATAAGAATTTTTCCGGATAAACCTTATACCAAAAAACCACCAGAGGTAACCATGGGAGCGGGAAAAGGCGATGTGGCTTTTTTTACTGCACCGGTGGCTGCCGGAAGAATATTGTTTGAGATTGATGGACTAAGTGAAGAAGTTGCCAGAAGCGTTTTTAAAAACGTTGCCTCGAAACTATCGGTGAAAGCAAAGTTTGTTAAAAAAACCTTATGAAAAAAGAAGTTAAAGAATTAAAACAAAAAAACATAAAAGAAATTAGAAAA
>JBNAVI010000040.1:0-4454 GCA_049700175.1 Microgenomates group bacterium
AAAAGATAGAACTTTTTTAAATCAAAAAATCTTTTGAAAAACAAAAATGATTTAAAAATTATTTATTATTAATCTTAGGGTAAACTCTAATTATTCTAACCTAAAATATACCAAACTATAACCCCTCACCAATGCCATATATTTAACATCAACCACTACAATACTACATAGTATAGTAGTGACCAACTATAACCCTTTGAAGATACAATATGTTTGACACCCAAAGGTTTAAAAGTTAGCAGTTGAGCTTTAACCTTTATTTAGTGTCAACCGACGCGGTTAAAAGCGGGTTGGTTTAACAATATAAACTTCATAAATTTTTTAACTTTTACACATTTATATGTTTACACGTTTATACAATTAAAATTCGTTTTATTAAATAATAACCTTGATCTAAATACTAAATTTTTTAATGTTATAATGATTTTATGAATAAAGAAATTGCTCATTCTCTTATTTTAATCTTTGCCATTGGTTTAACCTTTATTTTTCCGCAAACCCGGTTGGCCCAATATGATCTTCAATTTTCCGCTATCTTATTTATTATCTTTTTTTTAGCGAAAAGGATTATCCCAGAAAACCCGAAATCAAAACTTTTGGAATCAGTAATTTTTACCTTGGTAATTTTAGGCATTGTTAATACCACCGGCTCAGTTAATTCACCCTTTTTCTTCCTGATTTATTTTCTGCTTTTTTCTTTAAGTCTTTTGCTTGAGCCAGTTATTTCAATTGTTACCAGTTTAACTTTAATTATTTTTTATTTACTGAGTTTGCCATCTAATCAAAATCTAAAAACTCTTCTACCCATCTTTTCACTGGCCTTTATTTCTCCTTTTGCCTTGTTTTTAGGCCAGCAATATCTGGAAAACCAAAAAGAAAAACTTAAAAACCAAAAAAATCTGGAAAACACTTTTTTGTTTTTATCCCTGGTTTTAAAAAATCAGATTAAAAATATCAAAGAGGCAGCGGAAAATTTTTTAGGTGATCACCAACTACACCAAATAAAAAGATCGACATCAAAAATGGAAAAGTTAATTGAGAAATTTGAAAAAAGCTTAAAATGAAACGACAAAATATTTTTTTGGGAATTTTGTTGTTATTTTTTTGTTTTTCATTTTTTTTATTTGATTTTGTCTTTGCTGTTTCCATGGAGTCACCACTATTTAAAATTGAATCTGCCTCAGTCTCCAACGCCGCCGGCGAAAAATCTTCCACTAATTATCGACTTTCTGATACCTTAGGTCAGTTGGCGGCTGGAGAATTTTCCTCAACCGGCTATATAATTAAGGCTGGTTTTCAATATATTCACTCAATTATTCCTTTTAGTTTTTCTATTTCCAAAACCCGAATTGATTTAGGGACACTACTTCCAAATACTCCTTCAACCGATCAAACGGTATTAACTGTCTCTTTTGGCTCATCTGGTCAATATCAGGTAACGGCTCAAGAAATTGGTCCTTTATCAACGTTAAATGGCGCCAACTTTATTCCCGATACTCAATGTGATGGCGGCAGCAATACCTGTAATGAAACTTTGGCCAAACCCTGGACTAACAATTCTGCTTATGGTTTTGGTTATAATATGTCAGGTAACGATATACCGTCGGATTTTATTGACTCCACTTACTTTCGACCTTTTCCTGATCGACTGCAAAATGAACCTCCGGCGATAGTTATGTCATCAACCAATGTCGGTCGCAACCGCCAAGCAACAATGACCTTTAAGGTTAATGTTTCATCGGTTCAACCAGCCGGCAATTATCAAACCGTTATTAATTTTGTTGCCACACCCAGTTTTTAAGTTAATGAAGAAATATTGGTTAAACTTAAAAATCCTCCTCTTTTCTTTTATTTTCCGTTTTGGCAAACTATTGGTAAAAAACAGGATTTATCTCTTTCTTGGATACTGTTGGTTTTTATTCTTTGTCCTAATCTCTCCGGTTTTCGCCCAATCAATTTCCCTCTCCATTTCCCCCCCGCTAATTGAAGTTGTCATTAAGCCCCAAAAATCAATAATGGTGGCATATAATCTACAAAACAATGGCGACCCGGTTATTGCTCAGGTAAAAGTGGTTTCCTTTGAACCGAAAGATAATTTTGGCAATATTAAATTAAAAGATGAACTGGAAGGACCAATCCGCTTTTCCTTAGATAATGCTGACCTACAATTAAATCAGCCTTTTTTTTTAAAAACAAAAGACAAACAACAATTGCTTCTGCGAATTAGAGCTCCGGAAGGCGCTCCTGAAGGTGACTATTATTATACCTTATTGGTTGAAACCCAACCGCCGCCCGGCTTTGAAGGCAAAACCTCCAACCGGGTTAAAGCCACGATTGGCAGTAATATTTTAATTACCGTAACCAACAGCGGAAAAATTGAGGTGAAAAGCAAAATTGTTCTTTTTGATGTCTTGCCAAGATTTAAATTTAACCTCGGTTCCTGGTTAGTAAAACTGTTTGATAGTAATGATAAAATTCCAGTTGTTTTAATTGCCCAAAATCAGGGAAAAAATTTAATCAAACCTGAGGGAGAAATAATTTTGCGGGGTAATTTTGGTGAAACGGCCAAATATCAGATTTTGCCCCAAAACATCCTTTCCCAGTCACAAAGACTTTTAACCGCCACTCCATCAGCGGAAATTATCTGCCCGGAAAAAGGGACTCAACCAAAATACTGCCGCCAACCTATCACTCTTTTACTTTCAGGTTTTTTTTTAGGAAAATATAATCTTTCAACTGAAATTTATTTTGGAGAAAATACCCCAAAAATTTTTAGCCACACTGCCTTTATTGCCCTACCTTTTAAACTGATTTTCGCCTTTTTGACATCTTTGATTGTTGGAATTTTAGTTTTTAAGAGGTTTTTTTAAGGTCTGTCCTTGGATCAAGGTCCGTCCTTTATTAAAGGTCGGACCTTATTTTAATATCTTTTTTAAAAACAACTGACGGTGAATTTTTGTTGGACCATATTTTTTTAAGGCTTTAATATGCTCTTTTGTCCCATACCCTTTATTCTTTTCCAATTGATATTTTTTATATTTCTGGCCTAATTTTTTCATTAGACTATCTCGATAAACTTTAGCCACAATTGAGGCTGAGGCTATGGAAATCGATTTTTCATCGCCTTTAATAATTGCCTTTTGATTTTTTAATCCAATTCCTCGTAAATATTTCACATAAAAACCATCAATCAAAATAAAAAGTTTTTCTTTTAAAAAAAAATTTCGTGTTTTTTTAACTATTTCTCGAACCGCCTTCTGAAAAGCTTTAATAATCCCATATTTATTAATATAACGGACGGAAATTTTTGAAATGATATAAAATTGGCTTTGTTTTTTAATCACTAAAGCTAACTTTTTTCTTTTTTTTGCAGTTAATTTTTTTGAGTCATTAATACCGATGTTTTTTATTTTATTTTTTGAATCAGGCAAAAAACAAACGCCGGCTAAAACCAAAGGACCGGCCAAAGCCCCTCTTCCTACCTCATCAATACCAATTACCTGATAACCTTTTTTCCACAATTTTTCTTCAAAATAAAAATTGGGTTTTTTCATTAAAGGTATTATATTTTAATTTTTCCCTTAAAATCAATCTTTTTTTAAAAAATGTAGACGATAGTCCATTGAAAAAAAATTTTTCCATTGTTAAAAAAAATTATGACCAATTTTTTGCCGTCTTTTAAACCAGTCCTTAAGGCATTAAATAAAAAAATAAAAAGATACCGGTTGGAGATTTTTCTTCTTTTTTTGGCTTTAATTGCCGCGTTAATTTCCTTAATAATTTTCTTAAATGAAAAAACAAATCAACCAAGACAATACCTTTACGAGGCAGATTTTAAAAATAAAAATAGTTCTTCTGCAAAAATTTATGTTGATATTGCCGGAGCGGTTAAAAAACCTGATGTTTATGAAGTGTCAATGGGGGCTCGGTTAAAAGACGTTTTAATTTTAGCCGGCGGTTTATCCGATGAAGCTGATAAAAACTTTTTTCAAAGAAATTTTAACTTAGCCAGAGTCGTCTCTGATCAGGAAAAATTTTATGTCCCTTCAGTTTATGAAATTCAAAGCGGTCTTTTTAGTGAAAGTACACAGACATTAGATTATAATCAACCTAATTTTGATATAGGCTCAAACAACATCCCGCCAGCTAACTCCCAATTAATAAATATTAATACGGCCACTATGGAAGAATTAGATCAGCTGCCGGGAATTGGAAAAGTCACTGCCCAAAAAATTATTCAAAACCGACCGTATGCCACGATCGATGAGCTTCTTAATAAAAAGATTGTTAATAAAAGTACTTTTGAAAAAATAAAAGATCAAATAACGATTGAGTAAGTTTGTCGAAAGTTTAAAGGTTATAAAGTTTATAAAGTGACCTAAGTGCCATTCCCGCGTTCTTTTCTGTCATTCCCGGTTCTTTTCTGTCATTCCCGCGAAAGCGGGAATCTAAAA
>JBNAVI010000041.1:0-4395 GCA_049700175.1 Microgenomates group bacterium
CCGCTCCCCGGCCTTGAATCAAGATCAAGAATATTACCAAAATGCTAATTATGATATTTACCATTAAAAGTAAGTTTTTCACAATTATATTTTACTAAAAATTTTTTTATTTCTTAAATGTTTATGATAATTAATAACAAAACGATGAGCTTCGTCTCTGATTTCTCTTATAAAACTGAAACCCAAATTATGATTATCTATTTTTATGGTGCTAAAATTATCATCTCCAATTAAGATTCTATCTGGGTTTTTGGCAATTCCAATATAGGGGATGTTTTTTTTAATTGAAGTTAAAACTTTTTTTACGACTAATAATTGTGGTTTTCCACCATCAACAATTATTAAATCAGGTAACTGGTTAATCGATTTTGAAGTAAACCTTCTTTTTAATAACTCTTCTAACATTACTAAGTCATTTCCTTTAATATTTATCTTAAATCTTCGATACTGTGATTTATCAAATTGGCCATCTTTAACTACAATCATTGCCCCAACTTTAAATTCGCCCTGCCAAGTACTTAAATCATAAGCCTCTACTCGGTTTAAAGACTTTAAGTGAAAGTAATTAACTAATAATTTAAATAAGGCGGTTAATTTATTATTCTTTATTTCTTCAACTAAATCATCACCTTTAATAAAGCGTCTTTTACACAATTCATTAAGATTATCCAATTGGCGACTAATTTTTTTTGCCTCTTCATAAGCTTGTTTTTCAATTGATTGTTTTAACTGCTTTTCTAGCTGTTTTTTAACAGATGAAATTTTTCCTCTTAAAAGTTTTATTAATTTTTTTATATTTTGTTTATATTTTGCTGATAACTCCCTTCTTAATTGACCATTTTTTAATGACTCAATGTATGAAGGACAGGGATGACATAAACCGATTTTTGAATAAAAACAGGCTGTTTTACCAATGTTTTTTTGGGTACAAAATGGAACAACATTTCTTAGCAACCTTAAAATTTCTTCAGTTTTTTTAACTGAAGAAAACGGCCCAAAATAAAGCGATTGATGATCGTCTTCATTTCTTCTTGACAGAAGGACTTTCGGATATTTTTCGGCGATGGTAATTTTAATATAAAGAAAATTTTTGTTATCTCGCCAACGAATATTATATTTTGGAACATACTCCTTTATTAAATAAGCCTCCAAAACCGTAGCTTGAAATTCATTTTCTGTCAAATAATATTGAACTGTCTGGGTATTGTCGAGGATAGTTTTTTCTTTTAAGCTTCTTTTGCTATTTTCTATATGTGATTTTACTCGGGCTTTAATATTAACTGACTTACCCACATATAAATACCGGCCATGACCCTTAAAAATATAAACACCGGCAGCGCTTGGTAAACGATCAACGCTTTTGATTGAAAATTCCATATCTAATTAAAATCAATAAAACGAAAAGAATAAATACAGTCAAAATTATATACTTAAAATAAAAAAAATACTTAGGAAAAATTTTAAAAGTATAAACTTGATTTAGATTTTTAACCCTTATTATAACTTTAGCTAAAGATATTTTTAAATTTGAATTAGTTTTAAAAGGAACAATTATTTCTTTAGTGCTAAAAGGCACAAGATAGGGAATATAATATGTTTTTACCGGAAAAAATAACTTTTCCCCATCCAATTTTATTTCAACATCCCACTGATAAATATTTGAGTTATTAATTACTCTTAATTTAGCCTTATATTCATTATTTTCGTAAAAATTATTTTTTTCAACGGTAAAATCAAAATCTAAATTGCCCTTTTTCTGTGTTAAATTAGATAAATTTGATATTGGTTTGATTATAATGTCTTTGGAATCTTCAGTTTTGTACATTCCGGCCGGATAGGGATAATTTGGGTCTTTTCCGTGGATAACAAAAGCAATATGATTTAAATCGAAAGAATTAAAATAATCAATCCCTGAAGTATCTTCCCATGTGGGGTCCATTGGTATCCATATATTTTTTACTTGATCAAAATACTCAACCCATGAGTGTAAAACATCAGAAACCAAGGAAATTGGCCTTAAATTCTCATCATTAGAAAAACCGTAGCCTTGAATTTCTCGGGCGTAAATCCCATTTTCCCTGGCTAAAGCGATAAACAAATCTGTATATTCGGTACAAACCGCTAATTGAGGACTGCTTAAAGCTTTCTGTGCTCCTAATCTTTCGATTTTCTTATTTAACTTGTTGTAGTTATAATCCAAAGTATTAATTACAGTTTGGTAAATTTGATAAGGACTATCAAGATTTTTTATTAAATAATTTTCATTCAAATCCCATAAAGAATTATTCACTGAAAGAAGATATTTTTTTTGGTTTTCAAAAAGACTGGTTGATGCTTTTTTTACTTCATCCCGTGGTGAGACAAAAATTTCAATAATTCCGTTGAAAACTATTTTTTTCTTTTCATTTGGTAATAGAAGGATTTTGCCAATAAAATTTCCATCATCATCGGTGTAAAAATAGTTAATTTTTGGCTCAATTGATTCCAAATAGACCTTTTGATACATAGTATCCGGGGGAAAGGCAATTTCGTAAAAAACAGGAATCGGTTTTTCATTATGCAGATTGTATGTTAATAGCAATTGATAAATCTGCTTATCACCAAAAACAGCATAAATAATTTTTGTTTTTGGATTAATCCAGGTAATTATCGTTCTTTCATCTTTAACAGCAATACTGTCAGGTTTTGGTTTAGCGATTGATAACTTTTTTTCCTCAATTTTGGGTATATTAACAACAACCTTATAATCTTTAATTATCTCATTTTCGATTGTTGGAATCATTACCTCCCAGACATGGCCATTTTCTTTAAATAAATTTTCTTGATTAAATTTGATTAAAAGTTTATTAACTTCACCTTTACCAATCTTAATGTTCTTTAAATCAAAATCTATTTTTAAACGACGCTCATCAATGGAAATGTGAGGGGATATTTCTTCTTGATTGGAAAAAGCAGAGAGGTTATTAATCTTAAAATACGAAGGAAAAGACAAATTAAATTTTGAAATATAAATATCTGATCTTAAATTTTCAAAATTAATGGAATAGACAACATTGGTATCAATTTTTTCCCCACTTTTGTTAACAAAATATGTAACTTCATAAGCAGTATTGATATCTGCCGCTATTGCCGGCTTTGAATAAAAAAATAAACGCCAGATAAATAATCCAATGAGCAAAAAAAATTTTATTTTTGTATTTCTCATTAAATATTTTAAAAAAGTGAACTGTAACCAACCTGTTTAAACTCCTTTTTTAGTATTCCTCCTCAAAATTTAAGTGTAACATCTTTATTCGATCGTGTTAAAGATGTTACGCTTTCTTTTTTATTTTATGAACTTTATAACTTTTATAATTTTATACGTTCTATGTTCTATGTTATAAACAACGATACGGGCTTCTTTATTGATATTCATTTTACGTCATTGGTTACAGGGTTACGAGGCCCGTTTCGGTTAATGTCAGTTGGCTATCGTTTAAAAATAATTCTTAATCTACATATGTCAACCTACAACACCTAAACAGGTATAAAGCTATTTTACTTTATTTATTTTCCTTATTTTCACGAACTCCGTAACCGCTCAACGATATGGGCTTCGTTGCCAATCTCCGTTTTCCGTTATTTTTTAGTAACAGATATAAATAATAAATAATAAAATGAAATTTAATTGTTGATTTTAAACAAGAATATATTTATATTTAAATTATGTACATTAATCAAAAAACTTTACTTAGTCAGTTAGAAAAAAAAGGGTTAATTACTAAAGATCAGGCAAGAGAAATTGAAGTGGTTAGCCTGCAAAAAAACATCACGGTTTTGCAGTACCTTTTGGACTATACTAACCTAAACAGAAATGATATTTTTCAAACAGTTGCCGAAGTAACCGGTGTTAAATATGTTGATTTAAATACCACACCAATTGATCCGCAAGCGGTGAGTTTCATTTCTGAAATTATCGCCAGAAATTTTAATGTTATTCCATATTCATATAATCCCCAAGAAAACACCCTTTATTTAGCTACGGATAATCCTTTAAATTTATCAATTACTGATTTTCTTGAGAAAAAAACAAAAAAAAAGATTGTTTTGGTTTTGGCTGATCCTAAATTGATTAAAAAATTTATTGATTTATCTTATTCCCAAGGCCTTTCTCCTCAAGTTAAAGAAGCATTAGAAGAGATACAAAAAGAGGAGCCATTGGTAAAACAAACTAGGGAAACAGCCGTTTATCAAGCTCCAATCGCCAAAATAGTCACCACTATTTTAGAATATGGAGTCAGAAGCAACGCCTCAGACATTCATATTGAACCTCAGGAAGAAAATATTCGGGTCAGATACCGAATTGATGGAATTTTACATGAAAAACTAATTTTACCAAGAGCAATTCATGATGCT
>JBNAVI010000042.1:0-4336 GCA_049700175.1 Microgenomates group bacterium
GATAAAGGACGGACCTTTAGTAAAGGACGGAGCTTGGTTCAAGGACGGACCTTAACCCGACTTTTTTACGATTTCAATAATTTTTAAAAGTGATAAAGAGGTAGGTTTAAGTTTTGGGTTTTTTGAGGAGCCATTAAGTAACATTTTTTTTGAGGAATGAAGAAACCAGCTGCCGGTTTTATCGATCTTAATAATTTCTTTATATAAAGGGGTAAGATCAATTTTACTTTCTGGATGGGCCTTAATTCTAACAATCTGTTTTTTTGGATCTTTTCTTATTGTTAATTGATAGCCCATTTTTAAGGCTAACTTGATTGTTTCTTCATTTTTGCTTTCAACCGCTAGGACTTTCCCCCATTTGGTTTTAAAAACATAAGCCTTTTCTTTAATTTCTTTTTCCGCAAAAATTTTATTTCCTAAAATAATTAAAACCGCATCTAATAATTTAAATCCCATTTCCGTTAGTTGAAGATCATTATTAATTATCGGTTTTAAACCTTCAATAATTTGATGAAGACAAAAATCATAAATATCTGAAGTTGGGTTGGGAAATGAGACTTCGTGAAAATAGTCAATTAAATTTACTATTTCTACTAACCTTTCCAAAGGCGGAATATTTTTTTGAGAAAGATAGCCGTTTTTGAGCAAAAATTGAAAAACCTTTTTACTACTGCAGTCAGTTTCGTTTTGTTGATGATGGTCAAATTTACCCAAACCGGTGTCAACGTGAATAATGTCTGGTTGATTATCGACCGGTTGATTGTTTAAGGTTGAGCCGGCAGCGACAAATTGAATTTGTGCCTTTGACCAACCAGGTAAAAACTTTTTTATTAACCAGGCAGCACAAATAGCATCTAAATCAGGAGAGAGATGGGTGACGATAATTTTCATAAATAAAAATAATCAAATAATCTTTAGCAATTGGGTAAGTGAAACAAGCTTTGAATCTTTTTCCTGACGGAGTTTAAACTCAATTTTATTACCGGTTTTTTTTGAAACAACTAATCTTATTGGAAGGCCAATTAAATCAGCATCAGCTAATTTTTCACCGGCTTGAACATTTAATCGGTCATCAAATAAAACTTCATCTTTAAATTTTTTTTGCAAATAATGGTAAATTTTAAAAGCAGTTTGTTTTATTTTTTCATTTTCCAAATTTAAACCAACCAGATGAATTTTGTATGGAGCAATTGATTTAGGCCAAATAATGCCATAGTTATCCCAATAAATTTCCACCACTGCGCCCATTAATCGGGAGATACCAATGCCATAACAACCCATTAAGACTAATTTTTCTTTACCATCTTTATCAGTAAATTTTAAATCAAAACTTTGGCTAAATTTTGTTTCCAAATCAAAAATATTGCCAATTTCTATTGCTTTACCGGTAAGAAGCGGTTGTTGGCATTGAGGACAAGCATCATTTTCTTTTAATTGGGAAATTTCAATATTTTGGGCAAAATTACAATTTTGACAATAAATTAAGTTGACTTCACCAGCTGGGGTTAAAACGTTAAATTCATGAGAAAAATTTTTGGTAAATGACCCACCGGAAGCTTCGGTAATTTTGACGTCATTTAAACCACAGCGATTAAAGATTTTTAAATATGCCTGGATTACTTTTTGATAGTAGTTATGTAAATCATTTTTATCAGCATGAAAAGAATATAAATCTTTCATTAGAAATTCTCTACCCCGGAGGATTCCCGATTTGGGCCGGGGTTCATCACGTAGTTTGGTGGTGATGTGATATAAGGCTAAAGGGAGATCGCGATAACTTTTAATATGTTGCTTAACTAAGGGAGTAACCGTTTCCTCATGAGTTGGCGCTAAAGCATATTCCTGTCCGTAATTACTTTTTGTTTTAAATAAAACATCAACTGTATTCCAGCGGTTAGTTTTTTCCCATAGATTTTTAGGGTGAAGGATGGGCATTAAAATTTCCTGAGCGCCAATTTTATTAAGTTCTTCTTTAATAATATTTTGAATTTTATCGATTACTCGTTTACCCAAAGGTAGAAAATTAAAAATTCCCGATGATACCTGATTGATAAAACCAGCTTTTGTTAAAAGTTCATGGCTTTTTGATTCATATTTAGCGACAGTTTTTTGAGTTTTGCCAAAGAGTTGAGAATATAACATGGATATTATTATAACATTTAAGAATAAAAGTATGGAAAATAAATTAAAAATTAAAAGTCAAAAGTTAAAAATTACAATTAAAAATTAGAACTTATAAACTTATAAACTTTTCCATTGAGGATTCTATCCTCTTTACTGTCAACCGACGCGGTTATAGGCGGGTTGGTGTAACAATATAAACTTTATAAAATTTCTAACTTTCTAACTTTATAAACTTTTTTTAATAAAGGACGGACCTTAAAATTTCTTTGCAAATTTTTATTTTATTGTTAAAATTTAATAATTATGAGTAAAAACAAAACAGAAAATAATAAAACTGAAGATTCAAAAAAAGAGGAGCTGATTGAAACCCTTTTTAATTTAGGGGCTCATTTAGGTCACCGAAAAAACAGAGTTCATCCCAAATCAAAAAAATTTATATACACTTTCCAAAACGGCCAATCAATAATTGATCTTGCCCAAACCGTTGATTATCTTTTTAAAGCAAAAGAATTTGTTAAAAAATTAGCTAAAGAAAAGAAAACTTTATTGGTGGTTTGCACTAAAAAGATAGCCAGTAATCAGGTAACTAAAATTTGTCAGGAAAACGGCGTTAATTATCTTACCATTAAATGGCCAGCTGGTTTTTTAACTAATTTTGAAACCATTTATAAAAACATTAACAACTTAAAAAAATTAATCGAAGAAAAAGAAACCGGTTTAAAAAAAGCATTAGTCAAGCATGAAAAAGTAAAACTGGAAAAAAGAATTAGAAAGATTGAAAACCTTTATCAGGGGGTACTCAACTTAGAAAAAATACCTGATGCCTTATTTATTATTGATATAAAAAAAGAAAAAAATGCCGTAATTGAGGCTTTAAAGGTAGGTATTCCTACCATTGCTATTGCCGATACCAATGTTGATCCTGATCTAGTCACTTATCCTATTCCCGCCAATGATGATCTTTTATCAAGTATTGAATATATTGTTAAAGAAATAGTTCAAGCTTATGCCAGTGCGAAAAAATAAAAATTAATTTTATTTTTATGGTTGATTTGGAGAAACTAAAACAACTAAGAAAAAAAACTGGTGTTTCTTTTTCTTTATGTAAAAAAGCCCTTGAGGAAACTAAAAATAATTTAGAAGAAGCTGAAAAATTGCTTTTGCAATGGGGAGGTGAAAAATTAAAAGACAAATCAGAAAGAAAAACAAAAGAAGGGGCGATATTTTCCTATGTCCACCACAACAAAAAAATAGCCTCGTTAGTGGAGATTCTTTGCGAAACTGATTTTGTTTCGAGTAATGCAGCTTTTAAGCAATTAGGACAAGATATTGCTATGCAAATTGCTTCCCAAAATCCCCAGAATAATGATCAGTTACTCCAACAGGAATTTATTAAAGATCCGTCAAAAAAAATTAATGATCTTTTAAATGAGGCAGTTTTGAAATTTGGTGAAAAAATTGTTATTAACCGATTTATTCGTTGGGAAATATAAGAATTTTCCATGACAGACATAAATGATTTTATTACCCAGGCAAAAACAGCTATTGAGGCTTTTAGGCAGGAGCTTAAAACCATAAGAACCAATCGGATTTCTTCATCGTTGGTGGAGAATTTAATTGTGGAAACATATAATAATACAGTTAAATTAAAATTATTGGAGTTAGCAACCATTATTAGCGAGGGGCCGCAAACTCTTTCTTTAACCCCATTTGATCCTTCAACAATTGGGGATATTGAAAAAGCTATTCTTAAATCACCGTTGGGAATATCACCAATTACTGAAGGGCATAAGATTATTCTTCGTTTTCCCCCTTTGTCTCAAGAGCAAAGGGAAAAATTAATTAAGTTAGTTAATCAAATGGCTGAGCAAAAAAAACAAAATCTTAGAGATTTACGGGACCAGTTTCGAAAAAATATAAAACAAGCTTTTGAAAATAAAAAAATTACTGAAGATGTTAGGTTTAGTTTGGAAAAACAAGTTGATGAGGCAATAAAAAAATTTAATGAAGAAATCCAAAATATACTTGAGAAAAAAAAGAAAGAGATTTTAGAAGTTTGAAAGTTTAGAAAGTTTGTAAAGTCTATCAAATAAAAAACAAAGTGTAACATCTTTAACACGATCGGATAAAGATGTTATAGCTGAAAATTAATTGCTAAATTATTACATTGTTAAATTGTTAAACAATGATACGAATCTACGAATGAATGCGA
>JBNAVI010000043.1:0-4320 GCA_049700175.1 Microgenomates group bacterium
TAATTAAAATTATTCAATTTCAATTTATAAATGCAAAAAATTTATAACTCCTTTTCCAATTCCTGAAGGATTTTTTTTGCTTTTGAAGAAATTTTTTCCGGAATTTTAACTTTTAAAATAACATATTGATCGCCCCGGCGATTAGAATGAGGATAGGAAACTCCTTTTCCCCTTAACCGAATCATTGTTCCCGGCTGTGTCCCTGGTCTTATTTTAAGCTTCACATTTCCATCAATTGTTGGCACATCAACTACCGCTCCTAAAACTGCCTGAGGATAAGAGATTTCTTTTTCGTAATAAATGTCCTGTCCTTCTCTTTTGAAAAATCGATGGGGTAAAACTTTAACTCTTAAATCAAAATCAGAAAAACGAATTCTTGTGCCATCGTCAACCCCGGCGGGGATCTTAATTTTTTTCGTTTCACCTTTAATTACTACTTCTTTTTCTACCCCTTTTACTGCCTCATCAAAAGTTAAGGTTGTCTCGTACAAATCTCTTCTTTGCCTTCGAGCGCGACTAAAAGGTGATTGAAAACCAAAAAATTGTTCAAATATCTCAAATGGGTCAGAAAAACCTTCAAAATCAAAATCAAAAGGAAAGCCGCCGCCTGAGGTAGTATAAGTATAGGTGAAAGGACCCTCCCGATAAGTGTAAGTTTGTGGCCCGGCGCCGGCAAAACCGCCTCTTTCAAAAGCTGCTTCTCCATATTGATCATAAATCTCTCTTTTTTTAGGATCAGATAAAACTTCAAAAGCTTTATTAATTTGCTTAAATTTTTCTGTTGCCTCAGGCGATTTGTTGCGATCAGGATGCCATTTTAATGCCTGTTTTCGGTAAGCCGCTTTTATTTCATCTAAAGAGGCATTTCTGGAGACTCCCAAAATTTCATAATAATCTGCCATTTCATTATTAAAATATTCCACCTTTGCGGTGGAGAAACTAATATATTTTTAAGGTCCGTTCTTGATCCAAGGACGGACCTTGTTAAGAAACTTTAATTAACCACTTCTCCTTCCTCAACGTCTTTTTTATCTTCTTTTTTTTCTTCAGTTTTACCTTCAGCTTTTGTTTGGTCTTTCTGGTTATACATTGCCTGGCCAATTTTTTGTAAGGCCTCAGATAAAGCAGCAGTTTTTTCCTCCAGTTCTTCTTTTGTCCCTTTATCTAAAACCTCTTTTAATTCTTTTATCTTTTTCTCTATCTCTTCCTTAACGGTTTTTTCTACTTTATCACCCGCCTCTTTTAATGATTTCTCGGCTACATAAATCATATTGTCAGCCTTATTTTTCGCTTCAATCCTTTCTTTCTCTCTTTTGTCTTCCTCGGCGTGTTTTTCTGCTTCCTCTTTCATTTTTTCAATCTCCTCTTTGGTTAATCCGGTAGAACCGGTTATTTTTATCGCCTGTGATTTACCAGTAGCTTTATCCTTAGCTGTCACTGTTAAAATCCCATTGGCATCAATATCAAAACTAACCTCAATCTGAGGCACTCCTCGTGGTGCCGGTGGAATACCGTCTAAAATAAATCTGCCCAGCGATTTATTATCCTTTGCCAAAGGTCGTTCCCCTTGCAAAATATGAATTTCCACCTGTGTTTGATTATCAGCGGCGGTGGAAAATATCTCTGATTTTGAGGTGGGAATAGTCGTGTTTCTGGCAATCAAAGGGGTCATAACTCCCCCTAAAGTTTCTACCCCCAAAGTTAAAGGTGTCACATCAAGTAAAACCACATCTTTTGCTTCACCACTAATAATTCCTGCTTGAATGGCTGCTCCAACAGCGACCACTTCATCAGGATTCACTGATCGATTTGGCTCTTTACCAAAAAATTCCTTAACTTTTTGAATTATCTTTGGCATTCGCGTCATTCCACCAACTAAAATTACTTCATTAACATCTTTTTCAGTGATTTTGGCATCTTTTAAACAATCTTTTACTGGTTTGAATGTTTTTTCAATTAAATGATCAACTAAGGATTCAAGTTTTGCCCGGGTTAATTTATAAACTAAATGCAGTGGTTGATTATCTTTTACAGTAATAAAGGGTAGATTAATTTCTGTTTCCATTGAAGATGAAAGTTCAATTTTTGCTTTTTCTGCCGCATCTCTTAATCGCTGGAGTGCTTGCGGATCTTTTCTTAAATCAATTCCCTGTTCTTTTTTAAATTCATCAGCCAGATAATCCAAAATCACTTTATCAAAATCATCGCCACCTAAATGGGTATCGCCATTGGTGGCTTTAACCTGAAAAACACCTTCTCCTAATTCTAAAATCGTAATATCAAAAGTTCCTCCCCCCAAATCATAAACAGCAATGGTGTGAACATGTTTTTTATCCAATCCATAAGCTAAAGCCGCAGCGGTTGGTTCATTTAAAATTCTCACCACCTCCAAACCAGCAATTTCGCCGGCTTGTTTGGTAGCTTGACGCTGCGAGTCATCAAAATATGCTGGGACCGTAATTACCGCTTTTTCCACCTTTTCACCTAAATACGCCTCAGCATCGGCTTTAATTTTTTGCAAAATCATGGCGGAAATTTCCTGAGGGGTATAAGTTTTCCCTTCAACCTCAACCACGGCCATGCCATCGCGGCCTTCTTTTATTTTATAAGGCAACCATTTTATATCATATTGGACAGAAGAGTCTTTAAAACGACGCCCCATTAATCTTTTAATTGAAAATATGGTGTTTTTTGGATTAATTACCATTTGCCGTTTTGCCACATCGCCAACAATCCTTTTAACCGGATCAACAACCGAGGGGATAACATTTCTTCCTTCCTGTGAATGAATAACCTTAGGTTTACCTCCTTCCATCACGGCAACGCATGAATTGGTTGTTCCTAAATCAATACCGATTATTTTACTCATAGGCTTAAAATTTAAAAAACTTGTAACTTCACATGTAATCTCCTTTGACTAGTTCCTCTTTTGCTTTTTTCACTGCTTCTTGATCAGGGTTCTTCTTACTTACTTTTACCTGAGCTGCTCTTAATACTTTATCACCAAAAAGATAACCTTTTCTTAAAATTTCCACTATTATATTATCTTTTTCTCCTTTAACAACTTCTACTGCTTCAGCTAACTGAGGATTAAATTCTTTGCCTAAAATATCCAACTCTTCAACTCCTTCATTTTTTAAAAGCTGATAAAAATTGTCTTTAATTAATTTTAAACCGTCATCTTTAATAAATATTTCTGCTTTTTCTAGATTGTCTAAAATTGGTAATAATTTCAAAAAGATTTCTCCTTTAATTTTACTTGGCCACTTTAATTTCTCTTCACTTACTCTCTTATCCAAATTTTGATAATCCGCTAAAGCTCTTAAATATTTGTTTTTATAATCTTCTGCCGTTTTTTTCACCTCTTCCAGTTGTTTATTTAGCTCTTCAACCTTTTTTTTTAATTCTTCTAACTCCTTTTTTTTCATAATTTGTTTAGGCAAAGATTAAAAAAATTATAACCCCTGCTCTCTAATTATTTGCTCAATTAAATTGGAAAAATATCTTATTTGAGGGATAATCAAATCATAATACATTCTTTTTGGGCCAACAACACCAATAATTCCTCTTATTTTTTCACCTTCAAATTCACCAAAAACTCCACCGCATTTTTCAAATTGGGGGTCGCTAAAATCTTCTTCACCAAGATAATAAAGAATTTCTTCTTCCAGACGATTAAACTCATTCAAAATTCTTTCCCAATAAGTAACTTCATCTAAACGATTAAAAAAAATTCTTGAAAACGACAAATCTAAAAATTCAGGTAGTGATAAAAGATTAGCCGTTCCGGAATAAAATAAATCGCCTTGAGTAGTGGTGGAAACCGATAGTAATCCTGTTTTTTTAGCTAACACCCTGGTAGCTTGGGATAATAATCGATGAATGTCGCTTCTCTCATCCCAGATACTGTTTTTGTAAGATACTTCATCCAACGAAGATAACTCTTTTTGCTTCATTAAATTTTGGATATAAAAACGAAAACCTTTAGCAGAAGGAATTCTACCTGAGGAAAAATGGGTTTTTTTAATGTATCCTTTTTTTGCTAATTCAACCATCTCATTTCTTATGGTAGCTGGAGAAACACCTAATTTATATTTTTTTTCCAAAACATCAGAACCTACTGGCTCACCAGTATCTGTATACTCTTTAATAATTGCTTTTAAGATTTCGATTTGACGAGCAGTTAATTCTTCCATATATTAGCAATCTTAATAAATATCTGCTAATTTGTCAAGGGGTTTTAATGTTTTTTTATATATAACCAAATTTAGAGACCTTATCGCCTTATTACACCTACGTCAGGTGAAACTTATTTTTATT
>JBNAVI010000044.1:0-4283 GCA_049700175.1 Microgenomates group bacterium
AAAATTTATAAACTTTAATCTTTAACATCTGTCATCTTACTGTCATCTTAATATTGTCATCCCTGCGCAAGCAGGGAGCTCTTTATTGTTGTAGATTCCCGCTTTGGTAGGAGTGACATTACTTTATAAACTTTCAGAATCTTTTTCAATGGCACGCCGGAATGCGCTCTTACAAAAGTGAAGTTTTAAGAGATGTTGATTTAAAAAAATTGCAACGATTTTGTTTTTAACACCCAGATCTCCTCTTGACAAAAGATTGAAAAAGAATTATATTTTTTAAGTTATTTTTTATAAAAATATGGGGGTTCTAAAAATTTCCGGGAATGATTTTAAAAAAGAGGTTTTGGAATATAATGGTGTAAGTTTGGTCGATTTTTATGCTGACTGGTGTGGTCCTTGTCGAATAATGTCCCCAATTATTGATCAACTTGCCTCTGAGGAAAAAAAGATAAAATTTGTTAAAGTAAATGTTGATGAAAATCCTGATTTGGCCTCAAATTATCAGGTTTTTTCCATTCCCACCTTAATTGTTTTCAAAAATGGCCAGGTAGTTGGCCAGCTTGTGGGAGTCGTAAGCAAAGAAAATTTAAAACAAGAATTAAGTAAACACCTAAATCAATTAATTACTTAAAACTCTAACGACTTTCCCTCCAATTACTTTTAATCTTAAATGGGCCATTTTTAAAATATAAACTGCTAATGTGGCTAACCAACGAAAAGAAGAGGTGATGGGCGCGTGAAGTCCTTGAATAATTTTTTCATCGGGAATGGGGGTTTTTATTTGCTGATAGGTAAAGACCTTAGGTGTTGAAACCGGAGTTTGAACGCCAATCTTTTTTAAATCAGGAGGAATTTTTATTGTTTCTGGTTTTATTTTTACAAATGGTTTTACTTCCTCATCTTCAATCTCCCTTTCTACTTTTTCCTGAATTGTTAAAAACTCGCTTTTTTTAGGTGGCTCTGTTTCTTTTTGGGCAGAGCCTGAATTGATTTTTTGTTTTTTTAACCACTCAGGTAATGGAGTAAAATTTTTCATAAATTTTATTATAATTAAAATTCCCCCTTTTTTTATTTTAAACCAAAGAAAAAACAAAAAATAAATCAGAAAGACGGTTAAAATAAGCAATGATCAAAGAATCATCAGGATAGTTTTTTTTGGTTTTAAATAGCTTAACCACTTTTCTTTCCGCTCTTCTGGTAATTGTTCTTAAGATGTGAAACCAAGATGAAGCCTCATTTTTTCCTGGTAAAACAAATTTTGTTATTTTTGGATTATTTTTTTCAAAATTTTTAATAATTTCTTCAAACTCAAAAACTCTTTTTTCAACCGGTTTCAAATTTATCTTTGCCGCTGATAAATAAGCCATTATTTGATATAAATCTTTTTCAATCTCTGTTAATATTTTTTTTGTTTTTTTCTTTTTAATTTTATTATAAACCAAACCGATAAAAGCCTGAAGTTCATCGATTGTTCCGATAGTATCAGTTAAATCATCACTTTTGGATAGTTTTTTTCCGTTATATAAATATGTGTATCCGCCATCGCCTTTTTTGGTAACAATAGTCATTGAGAGATTTTAACTTTTAAATGGTCTAAATTAAATTTTTTATTTTATCAATTTTCAACACCGCCCAGTGTCTCTGGTGTCTTTAAAGATTTTTAACACTCGCTATAACCACAGCTGTAACATTTTTTACATCCTTCCTCATGAACTAATGAGGCCTCGCCGCAAGAAGGACAAATATCATATGTTTGGTTGTTTGGGTCGATTGGGAGTAAATTTGGCTGGGTTGTTTCCTCAACTAGAGAAAGATCGGTTTGTTTTTTTATTCCGGCTGATTTTTTTACCTCCCCATTACCGTTAAGATTGTAATGCATGGCTAAGACTTTAGCCACGGCATCAGGCAAACTTCTTACTCTCTCTTTTCCAAAACCCAAACTTCTTGCTCCACCGATTCCTTTTAATTGTTCAACTATTTCTTTGATTCTTTCCAAAGGTGAAAGATGAGAAGAGAATCTTAAAGCTAAAGAAATCATTCTTCCTAATCCTTCCGCCATGGCATAAACATCAGTCCCGGCTTTGCCAACACTAATGAAAACCTCCAGTGGCTCAGGCGGATTACTGCCGTTGGTATTGATAGTAATAAAGGCCACCCCTACCGGAGTATTAATTCGGTAGGTTGAACCGTGGACAACCAAAGGTCTGGGTTTAACTACATAAGGTTGAGGTTTTGGCAATTCTTTTTTTTCTTCTTTTCTTTCCAGCACCCCTTCTCTTGAGCCTTCGCGAAAATAGGTAATGCCTTTACAACCTAATTTATAAGCTAAAGTATAAAGCTTTTTTACATCCTCCACTGTGTGGGTTTTGGGCGCATTGACTGTTTTTGAGATTGAGGCATCAACATATTTTTGAATGGCGGCCTGAACATAGACATGGTCTTCGGGGGTCAACTCATTAGCTGAAACAAACCATTCAGGTTTTTTTATCTTTCCCTCTTTAATTTCTTTTTCATGTTTTTTATACCACTGCTCATAAAGATGGTGGCGGATAATATGGGTACCAAGCCGGTCTTTTCGAATAAATTCAAATTCAAAAACCGGCTCAATCCCTGAGGTGGTATTGGCCATTAGTGAAGTTGAACCAGTTGGTGCTTGCATTAAGAGCAAAGAATTTCTAATGCCATTTTTTCTTATTGCCTCTTTTATCTTTTGAGGCAACTGAGAAACAAAACCACCTTTTAAATATAGATCTTTATCAAATTTTTTAAAACTTCCCTTTTCCTTGGCGATTTCTGCCGAAGCCATATAAGCCTCATCGCGAATAATTTTGTAAACCTTATCAATAAATTTTAATGACTCTTTTGAGCCATAGCGAAGATGAAGTTTGATTAAAGCATCAGCCAGCCCCATTGTCCCAAGACCAATCCTTCGCTCACCTTCAAGCTGAGTTTTTCTTATTCCCTCAAAAACATAAGGATCCATATCTACAACATTATCTTGAAATCTTACTGCTACACGAACAATTTTTTTTAATAATTTAAAATCAAATTTTCCTTTTTTATCAATATCTGATCCCTTAACTAAAGCTGAAAGATTAATTGAACCTAAATTACAAACTCCCCAGGCAGGCAATCCTTCTTCACCACAATTGGATACTAGTAAGCCATTGGCAGCAAAGGCATGAATTCCCTCAACGGTTATATCAAAGACCTCCTCAATTCCTTCCTTTTCCAGTCTTAAAAAAGTGGCCTCGAATTTTTCTTTATAAGGACCACGATGATATAAAGCTAAAAATGATTGAAGTTTTTCTTGTTTTTCTTGTTGTAAAAATCCAATTAATCCGGCAAACTTAATCAAACTCTCCTTGGAAATCACCAACTCATGATAAGCTTGGCATTGATATTCTTTTTTTCCGCCTTGACCATCAGGCAAAAATCTTTTCTCTTCTTTTCTTCGATTAAAATAAATTTTACTGAAAATCCCAAAGTTTAAAAGCAATCTTTGAACATCAATAAGAAGAGTTTTGCTGATTGAAGTTAATCGAACACTGACTCCCTTTTCTAAAGTGCCAACCACTGTCCCATCACTGGAAAAAAGACCTTGTAAAAATCCTCTTTGGATCTTTTGTGAGCCTTGAAAAATGATTTTTGGCACCTGATATTTGTTTTCTGGTGTTAAACCATAGCGCTTTACAATCCGCCAGAGTCTTTCAGATTCAATAACCGCTTTATTTTCTTTTTCAACATATTGAGGATGAATTGGGTAGCTTCTTTCCACCACCTGTTCACCATCAACCATTTTTTCAACCATTAAAGCAAAATAAGGCGCCAGTTCTTCTTTTTCTTTTTGATAAAAATATAAAGTGGCGGCCTGTTTTTTTATTGCTCCATCGCCAACTAACCAACCCAAAACCCTTCCTTCATCCAAAGTTCCATAACTGCCAAAATAACCTCCAGTGGCAATTAAAATTTTTTCACCTGTTTTTAACTTACTGGCCTCTTTCTTACCGTTTGCAGTAAATACTTTATGATCAGCGGTTAATCTTAGTTGAAAGCCTTCTTTGGTAATTAGTCGATAAACTTGCTTTTTGCCAGTTAATTTAACTGGTGTTGATAAATAATCTTTACCATCAACAACTACTCTAAAGGGAAGTTTTTTTTCATAAAGTTCCTTCATTGAGATTAAACCATTGGTGGTATTAACTAAAGTGTCACCAGTAACACACGGGTTAACACAAATCACTTTATTCCAATAATAATTGTTATAAAGCTTGTTGTAGCGC
>JBNAVI010000045.1:0-4257 GCA_049700175.1 Microgenomates group bacterium
TTTTATTTTATAGTAGGAAAGTTTTTTTAAAATAAGCTCTTCATCAACTTCTGTTTTTTGACTTAAAAGAAACCATAAATCATAGATGTCACGACCAGCGCCTCTTATCAAAAGAGCTCTTATTTTTTCAGCCAAAAGTTCTTTTTTGTCTGGGTGATAAATATACGATCTAAAAATTATAGGAAAATCAACACTAATAATTGATTTTGTTTTATGAACAATTTTTTCTCTAAAAGAAAAATCTAAATTGATAAAGACAGGAAAAGAAACTAGATCTGATTTATAAGTTAATAAAAATTTTTTACCGAGAACTGTCTTTTTTTTCCTAAAGGACATTGGTTCTTCCTGTTGAAGAAGATTAAAAAATTTGAGAATAAAATTTAGAAAACTTTTTTCTTTCATCTCTACAGTAAAATCTAAATCCTCAGAAAAACGCGTTGAATGATATAAAAAATGAATTGCGGTACCGCCTTTAAAGAAAATCATTTGACTTTCTTTAAAACTATAAAGTCGACTTAAAAAATAAAGTTGAATATATTCTCTTAAAATAGTTACCTCGTTGATCTTATATTTTTTCGCTAATGAAAATAGCTGATCCTTAGTCATCATAATATTTTCATATCTTTTAATTTATTAATTAAGCTAATAAACTGTTTAGTCTTGGGATATTTATTTAAAAATTCTTTAATTAAGTTTTTTTTAATCTTTTTTAAATCTAATTCTTTAAAATCTATACTTTTAAGTCCTTTAGCAGTAAGATAAATCTCATCAAGTAAAGCCTTTTCTGGTAGAGCAATAAGAAAATTGTCAACTTTTTGATAACCAAAAAAAAGCTCTTTATCGAAATGATGATAAGAAAAAACTGTTTTATTATACTTTTTAATTCTTGTTTTTTTTGGCGTTACTGATGTTATCTCATAAGGAAACTGGGATAAAATACCATAAAAATTTAAAGCACTTTCAAAAGATACATAAGAGGGAGTAACCAAAAAATTAGCCAATTCAAAATCAGAAAATTTAGCATTTTTAAGAAGATATTTTCCTCTCTCTACTTTTACCAAAATATTTTCATTTACTAATTTTTTAACGTATTTAAAAAAGGTATTTGCATTTTTTACTTCAATGCAGTCTTGAAGAGTTTTGTTGGAAAAAAAATAAAACTTGCTTTCATATATTTTTTTTACGGCAGAGGCAAAATTTAAAGTTTCCATATACTTTATAATATATAAAGTTTCTGGGATTTTGTCAACAGAATTACATTGCCACCCTTTGTCAACCGACGCGGTTATACGGAGGCTGGTAGGACAAGCCAGAATTAATCAAAAATTAGTTTTTTTATCTTTTTTAATTTTCTTTGATAGTCAATATTGTCTTCGCAAAATTTTTGATACAAAAGAGGTTCATCTATTGAAATTTCTTTTAAATAATTTTTAAGAATGTCTTTGTCTAAATAATCATTAAATGAAGAAAAAATCCAGTCTTTTGGTGAATCGACTAATGATGAAGAAGTTGGATTAAGATGAATATAACGAGTAACATGAAGTAATTGATTATCTGTCCTAATTAACACCGCTTTAAATCTCGACTCCCAAAGTGGCCCTTTCCTTTTGAATTTTATATTAAAAAATCTGGTAAAGCTATTTTCAACATCATTTATATATTTTGACAAAATATTGTCTTTTAAAACTTTAACCAAAATATGATAGTGATCAGGCATTATGCAATAGGCTAAAAACTTTAATAAAGCTCCATTTTTTTCTGTTAATAGTTTTGGTAAAAAATCTTCTTTATTAATGATTAAATATCTGCTTAAACTCCAGTCAATTGATTGATTGTTATAATAATCCAGCACCTTAATAAATCTTTCTGAATTTTTTAAATCTTTAAATATCGGGTAATTGGCAATACTTTTATTAAAAACATGAAAAATTTGTCCTTCTTTAAACCTTTTCATTAAGATTTATTATTAAATGAAGTTTTAAATTTGTCTATAGACTATAAAGCACAAAATTAAAACTTTAGCCTAATTCCAAAACCCAAAACCCACCCTCTGTCAACTGTCAACCGACGCGGTTATACGGAGGCTGGTAGAACAAGCCAGAATTAATCAAAATTTTAAAAGTTTAAAAAGAGGAATTTTATTTATTCTAAAAAACAATCTAGGTTGCTTAATCGAAAATGATCAACATTCAAAGTAGAGACCAATTTTGTTTGATAATCTTTTATGATATTTTTATCGTAAAAATCTAATAGTTTTCTCACAGTTTCTTCAATTTTTAAATTATCTAATTCACTAGTGGGTAAATCATGTGTAATCTTAACTGCTGCAGTTCCAGTAACTCTAATTATAAATTTAAGTATTTTTTTATATTCTTTAGTATCTAAACGAAAAGCAAAAATGTAATTTATCACGTCTCCAATTTCATCTATTGTAAATTTTTCAAAAATTAAATTTTTAGCAGAAAGCATATAATTTTTAAAATTATCAATTTTTTTTGCTGAGTTAGTATTTAAAAGCAGCGGCTCAAGTTGTTTTTTTAAAATATTTAATTTTTTTTCATCTTTTAAAAACTTTTCTAAAACTTTTGTTTTTATATTTTTATCAATCTTATTTACTCTCAAAAAATCCCAATCAATTTTTGCATCATTTGATATCAGCCAGACAATATCATAAATATCTCTTGCTAAGGTCTGTTTTCTGTTTAAATAAGCAAAAAGTTTTTGAACCAAAAGTTGATTTTTGGGAATAGTTATAATTTTTTCACTGACATCAAATTTTTCCAATTGAATTATTTCTGCCTTTAAATTTTTCCAAAAATTATCAAAATCCAGTTTAATCACTAAATTTTGAGATAAATAACTAGAAAGTCCTAACTCATACAAAATTTTTGGAAATCTTAACTCAAACTCAATTGGCTTTTTATCTAAATTTTTATATGTTTTAACCTCTATATTTTCTTGTCTTAAACTAAAAACTACATTTTTATAAATTTCCTCGATGTCTTTAGTCTCCAGATTAATATAATCAAAATCTAGATCTTCAGAAAATCGATCTAGGTCTTGCAAAATTCTTAAAGAAGTCCCTCCAACAAAAAATAAAAATCTAGAGTTTTTCTGCTGATATATTTTTTCCAAAATTTTCACCTGTAAAAATTCTCTTAAAATCGATTCTTTTTTTGTTATTGGATAACCCAATTCCTTAGCTTGTTTTAAAATTTTTTCAAACTGAAAATATAAGGGGCTTTTCATAATTTAAAAATTTAATTTTATTTTCTTTATCCAAGATGGATAATTTTCCATAAGTTTAAAATATTTATTTTTATCTAAATTTTTCAGATTTAATCGTAAATCAACGATATTTTTTATTTTATTTATGTAAAAAAAATCGAGGAGAGCTTTCTCAGGAGTGGCAATTTTTGCTTTTGAGTGATTGATTTCTTTTGTTTCAAAACCATAATAAAGAATCTTGTTAATTTTATAATAAATAAAACTACCAAACTCATTAACCAATCTTTTGGTTGTTACTGTGGTTATTGAGGTTATTTTTTGTGGCACATCTATAATGATCCCATAATAGAAAAGAGCTGACTGACAACTTATGTATGAGGGTTGATATAAAAAATTAGCCATTTCAAATGGATGAAAGTCATTTATATCAAAACAATAAAGACCTTTTTTTAACCGGTGAATTAAGCCTTTTTTTTGGTATCGGTGAAGCTTTTGTCTTATAAAATAATCTTTTTTATCTTGAAAAAGCTTATAGATATCGTTAATTGAAAATACTTTTCCACCAACTTTATTTTTAAACTCTAAAAAATCCACTCTCATTAATACTAAATATACATATTTGTATATTATTTGTCAATAACTATTTTTTAAAGCAATTTTTAAAAATTGATTATTTATCTTTAAACAATCACCCTCTGTCAACCGACGCGGTTATACGGAGGTTGGTATAACAATATAAACTTTATTAATTTTATGAACTTTTCTTTAGCAAATACTCTCCTTCTATCATTTCTTTAAAACCTAATCCTCGATAATATTCTCTTGTGCCAACAGCAGCAATCACAACCATTTTTTTTAAATTAAATTTTTCTTTAGCCAACTCTTGCGCTTTCTTAATCAATTTTTTTCCCAGTCCCTGATGCTGTACTGGTCCAGTTTTTGATAAAGAAGTGGCTTGACCTAAAACATGAAGCTCACGAATGATAGCGCAATTCTCTAAATCCTTTATAAAAAATTTTTCTTGATTTA
>JBNAVI010000046.1:0-4217 GCA_049700175.1 Microgenomates group bacterium
GTTGCTAACAATCAGAAAGGAAACCATCCCGCCTAATAAAAAACCCATCACAATTGCCAATATTGATTCCTTTTTCATTTTTCAAAAATAATTTTTTTAAAAATTTGGGGAATTTTTACTAGGATATCATTAATATTATACCAATATCCAAATTCTTGAAAAAGGACATCGGCGGTTTTTTTTAAAAGGATTGAGGCACAAACAGCGCTAATTAAAGGCTTATTTTTTGTATAAAAACCGGCCGCCAAACCAGCTAAAATATCACCGGTTCCTCCTTTGGTTAAACCCTGATTTCCTCCTTCAACCACGAAAACTTTATCTCCGTCAGAGATAACATCATTAACCGCTTTTAAAATTATTACCGAATGATATTTTTTAGCTATTTCTTTAACCAATTTTTCTTTTTCAAAAAAAGGTAAATCGCTTATTTTAAATTGAAAAAGTTCCTCGAATTCTTTTTGGTGCGGGGTCAAGATTGGTTTTACCTTAAGTTTTAATAACCAGTGGCTGTTCATCATTTGAAGACTTCCAGCATCAATAACAAATTTTTTTTCCGGAAAATTTTCCAATAAAAATTTTGTTATAAAATAACTATATGCTGCCTCATTCTTAAGAGAAATAATTTTACTGAATTTTTTATAATCTGGTTGACCTTCTCTTAAACTCCTCAGTTTTTTTTTAATTTCGTAATCTCTTACCATTCCTGGTCCGATTAAAATCAGATCGTCTTCTCTAACATACTCTAACAATATCTTTTTAAGCACCACTATCCCACTTCTAAATTTTGTTTTTAGCTTAAGAAAAATTTCTTCATTTTCTTTAGTTGAGGCATAATGAACAATATCAACAAAACGAGAAACAATTTCCGCTGCCCATAAAGAAGCGCTGTGAAATAAAGAAGAACCTCCAATAATTAATACCTTACCATTTTCCCCTTTATGAGACTTTCTTTCCGGTAAAACTATATCCTTAAAAAATTGCCTGACTGCCTTTTCATCAGAAGTTTTAATAAGCATAACTTAATTATATCTGAAAATTTTTTCACCGATATTGTTTTAATTTTTTTAAAATTTTACTGATATAATTTACAATTATGACAATTAATCACTTACAACTAAGAAAAATTTTTTCTGATTTTTGGAAAGAAAAAAATCATCAGGAATTACCACCGGCTCCTTTAATTCCCCAAAATGACCCAACCACATTATTTAACGGATCAGGCATGCAACAACTTGTACCATATTTACTAGGCGAAGTTCATCCCTTGGGAAAAAGATTATTTAATATTCAACCGTGTTTCCGCACGCAAGATATTCAGGAAGTTGGTGATAATCGCCATACAACTTTCTTTGAAATGATGGGTAATTGGTCATTGGGTGATTATTTTAAAAAAGAACAATTAACTTGGTTTTGGCAATTTTTAACAGAAATATTAGGATTTAAAAAAGAAAGACTTTATGTAACAATCTTTGCCGGCGATAAAAAAAATCAACTAGCACCAGATAGTGAGTCAAAAAACATATGGTTACAACTGGGGGTATCTGAAAATCATATTTTTTCTTATGGTCCGGAAAAAAATTGGTGGTCGCGGGCGGGAGTTCCAGACAATATGCCGAAAGGTGAACCAGGCGGCCCAGATAGTGAGGTTTTTTATGATTTTGGTGAAACACTAAAAATTCATGAAAATTCTCCTTTTAAAAATCAAAAATGTCATCCAAATTGCGAATGTGGTCGTTTTTTGGAAATTGGCAACTCAGTTTTTATGGAATTCAAAAAAACAAAAACTGGGTTTGAGCCATTGCCTAATAAAAATGTTGATTTTGGTGGTGGATTAGAACGGATTTTGGCAGCTTTAAATAACAATCCTGATGTTTTTTTAACTGATATTTATCTACCTATCATAAAGGAAATTGAAAAAACGGTGGCCAAAAAATATGAAAAGGAAGAAAATAAACAAAAAATTCGTATCATTGCCGATCATCTTAAAGCAACGGTTTTTTTAATTAAAGCCGGTGTTTATCCTTCAAATAAAGAACAAGGATATTATCTGCGACGTTTAATTCGCCGAATTACTGTTAAAATGTATCAACTAAAAGAAAAAATCATTCAAGCAAACGACTTTCTGCCAATAATAGAAAAAATTATTGAAATCTATCAAAATATTTATTTTGAAAAAAAAGATTTTTACCCAATCAAAGAAATTATTAATGAAGAAATTAATCGATTTAACAAAACTTTAAATAGAGGTTTAACTATTTTAGAAAAAATCGAAAAACCCACCGGCAAAGATGTTTTTAATCTTTATCAATCATATGGTTTTCCAAAAGAATTAACTGAAGAATTGCTTCGTGAAAAAGGCTTAACTTTTGATCAAAAACAATTTGACCGCGAATTTGAAAAACACCGTCAACTTTCCCGAACTGCCTCAGTTGGAATGTTTAAGGGAGGATTAGCTGATCAATCAAAAAATACAATTCGCTTCCATACAGCAACCCACCTTCTTCATCAAGCTTTATTTGATGTTTTAGGGGAAACTGTCCGTCAAGAAGGCTCGCATATTACCGGTGAAAGATTAAGATTTGATTTTTATTGCGCTAAAAAACCAACCTCAGAAGAACTTAAAAAAGTCGAGCAAATTATCAATCAAAAAATTATTGAAAAATTACCAGTAAATTTTGTTATTTTAAAAAAAGAAGAGGCTTATCAAATTGGGGCTAAATCTTTTTTTAAAGAAAAATACCCAGAAATGATTAAGGTCTATTATATAGGTCAATCTCTAAATGAAGCTTACTCCAAGGAATTTTGTGGTGGTCCTCATGTTAAAAATACAGCCGAAATTGGAAAAATTAAAATTTTTAAATTTGAAAAAATTGGCGCTAATATCTACCGCATATATGCCAAATAAAAAATCATTTGACTTTATTTTTTAAATATTGTTTAATTTTAAAATGTGAAAAATAAAAGTTTTTTGAAATATGAGAGGAAAAAAAATAAAAAAAAATAAATCAACTATCTCAGAAAAATCACTTGATTTTAAAAAAATTCTTCAATCAAAATCTACTCTAATAATTTTTTTATTAGTTTTAATCATTTTTTTCTTTTTAATTAAAATTAGCAAGGCGGTAAAAAAAACTGAAATTCAAAATGAAATTTTACCTAAAGCGGTAAAAAAAATTCTTCAAAATGATAAAGCCAATATTGAAATTAATAATCTAAAAGAGGTTAGTGGTCTTTATGAATTTCAATTAACTTTAAAAGATCAAAACAATCAAAAGTTTATTTCCTATATTACAAAAGACGGAAAAATTCTTTTCACCTCTGGCATAAAAATTGATGAACTATTTAAAAGTCAAAATACCTCACCCCGGCAACAAAAAAAATTAACCTGTAACGATCTCAAAAAGGATTCAAAACCAAAATTAACCGCATACATTATGGCTAATTGTCCATATGGACTGCAAATGCAGCGAGTTTTTAAAAATTTAATTAATACAGATAATGCTACTTTAAATAATTTAAGAGTCGAGTATATTTTCAATCAGGATAGTAATTTTGAAAATGGTGATTTGAACTCCCTTCATGGCAAAGAAGAAGCCCAAGAAAACCTAAGACAAATTTGCATTCGTGAAGAACAATCAAGTTTATATTGGCCATATGTTTCCTGTTATATGCAAAAAGAAAATAATTCCGAAAATTGTTTAACTCAAGCTGGTGTTAATACTGAAATACTTAAAAGTTGTATGAATGATAAAAATCGGGGTCTAAAATATGCCACGGCTGATTTTGAAAACACTCAAAGGCTTGGTGTCAGCGGTTCGCCAACTTTAGTTTTAAATGATAGCCAAATAGTTTCTGAGTTTGATTTTGGCGGCCGTAATCCCAATGCCATTAAGGAAATTTTATGCTGTAGTGCTGATAAAAAATTAGCTTATTGTAATAAAGAATTCTCCAAAAACAACGTGGCTATTTCTTTTTCTCAAACTGATGAACAAGTCGCCGGTCGTTCAACTGGTGGCGGGTGTAATTAATTTATTTAAACAAGCTTAAAATAAGAGTTAAAATTATGCTTATTAATAAAGAAGTGGAGATGGGAAAATAAAAAGTAAAATTCTCCCTCTTAATTAAAATATCTCCTGGTAAAACCGGTAAATTAAAAGATGTCAAAATATTTAAAATCAAACCCAAAACAATTATAATAAACCCAAAAAATATCAAAA
>JBNAVI010000047.1:0-4168 GCA_049700175.1 Microgenomates group bacterium
GATTGGGATAAATTTTTGTGGAAAAAAATTGATGATTCTCCCTTTCCTACCTATATTTATAAAGTCAAATAATTTCCTCCTTTCTTTTTTTGACAAAGTTAATCCACTCCTCTATTACTTCAATAATTAATTTAAAAGGAGCCTCAATTATAAAATCAAAAATGAATATAAGAAAATTTAATTTTGATATCTCTTGACTAAAAAATTTTCCAACTGATAAAACCGGCATAAAAAAGAAGTCGAAAAAAGGAGTAAAAACACTTTCTCTCTCTTGAAGTTTTAATTCATTAGTAATCTGCTTAATCCGGTAAGAAAAGAAAGTAACTACACTGACAAAAAAAACAAAAATAATTTGACTAATCAAGTTAAAATTTAAAAGAGTAAGAATTTCATAAATTAAGCTAAAAGTTACAATAAAAGTAAGCGTATATAAAACTGTAAAACCAAAAATTAAGGTCGGTCTTTTAGGTTTTGATTTTTTGGGGACAAAAGCCACTTTTGTTTCAAAACCCATATCTTTATCAATTATTTCAATAATTCTTTGATAAATTCTTCTGGTGTTTTCCTCGCCAGGAATTTTAAAAAAGGCTAAAATTGCGGTCATTAAAAATGGGGGAAAAAGGGTGTTAATTAAAATTGACTGCGAGTTTATTTCGCCATAAAAATATTTTGATAATGGCACTTCCAAAATTAAGGCAAAAATCATTTTTGTTAAAAAAATATAAATAAAACTCCTCACCGCTAAATTTCGCACCCGGTGACTGATTAGTTGGTATTTTTCCCGGCAGATAAAATCAACTTCTTCCCATAGCTTGTCTTTATTGGTTAAAATCTCTGAAATACTTTCAAGCTTTTTATTTATGATTTCAAAAAGGATAAGGAAAGGAGGTAATTGTTTTTTTGTGTATTTAACTAAATTATCAACATACAAATTGTTTATGTATTGGTCAACCTTTTTTAAAATCTCTGGTAATTTTGTTGCAAAAGTCTCTAATTCCTCTTTTTTAAAATCAATAATTTTTTTATATAAATTTATAAAAAGGTGGTATCGTTGGTAAGCTTTATCACTTCGACGATAGGTTCTTTCGATGGCTACTAAAAAATAAATATTTTTTATCTGATCTGATAATTCTTCAATTTTAATTTTATTTTTCAAAACTTGATAAATAAAATAGCTTTGAAGAGCTTTTTTTGCGGTAATATTTGGTAATAATGTTTCTTCTATTTCAGCTGTAATTAAATCAAGCAAAAATTGATTAAGATATTCTACATCTTGAGTACTTCGACCAACTAAGGCTTTATTTCTTATAAAGATATAATTGTCAATTATTTTTTGAGCCTTATTAACGTCTTCATATCCAATCGTCCCAATGTCAAAATATCGGGCCCAAAGTAATTCTCTTAATAAATTCTCTCCTTCGCCTTTCCCCATGGGATTTAGCATTAATCGGCGTTTTAAGATTCTTTCAATGGCTGCCCTTAATATTAAATGATCTTCACGAAATTCAACAGCATTTCTAATCCGTTCATATATTAAAGCAAATAGAGAAACGGTTTGAGAAACGGTTAAAACTGACATATCATCGGGGCGGGGCTTTGGTTTAATTTCTTTTATTGCTTTATATAATGCCGTCGTGTACGAAGATAAGATGATATTTTTTTTATTGTTTTTGACATCTTCAATCTCATCCATGCCTATATTATACTCTAAAATTTAAAAAAGTTTTAAGGAATAGATATTTTTGAATTATTTTATTTTTGCTCCCATTTGAAGAATTTTATTAGTTATTTTGTCAAATAACCTTAACATTTTTTTATGGGATAAACTTTCTACATTTAAACGCAATAATGGTTCGGTGTTTGAAGCCCGAATATTAAAACGAGTATCTTCTGTCTCCACTGACAAACCATCCAACCAAGAAATTTTATTATCTTTATATTCTAAAGCTATCTTTTCCATTACCTCTTTTGGTGATTTGTTTTCCAAAACGAAATTTCTTTCCCCAGACTCAAACGCCACTTTGAACTCCTTTAAGATGGAAGAAATCGGCTGATTTTTTTTGGAGATTTCATCAAGAACTAGCAAAATGGTGGAAACAGCACTTTCGGCATAGCCAAATTGCCGGAAAAAAAAATGCCCGGATGACTCGCCGGTAAAAAGAATATCGTTTTTTATCATTAAATCAGAAATCAAAGCATGGCCTACCGGACCAATTATTACTTTTCCACCGGCTTTTTCAACTGCTGACCTAATATTGAATAAGTACCGAACATCAATCCCGATTTTATCTTTTTTATATTTTTGAAGTAGTTTTGAGGCGATTAAGCTACTAATTAAACTTGACCAGATAACTTTGCCATTTTCATCGACAAAAAAAACTCGATCGCCATCGCCATCAGGGGCAATTCCCAAATCAGCCTTTTCTTTTAGCACTTTTTTTTGCAAATCTTTTAAGTTATCGAAAATTAAAGGGTTTGGTTCATGGGCAGGAAATCTTCCATCAAGTTCAAAATTCATCTTTATTAATTCAACCGGTATTCGCGAAGATAATTCATCCAAATATAAAGCTCCCATGGCATTGGCCGGATCAGCGACAATTTTCAGTCTTTTTATATTTTTTATTTCAAAAATATTAAAAGCTGCAGCCACTTCTTTTTTTAAAATATCTTTTATTTTTTTTAGTTGGCCGCGGTTTTTTAAATTTAGAGATTGATTTTCCTTTAAAGCGTTTTCTCTAACCTCATCCATTCCTGTGGTTTTACCAATTTTAATTATCTTATTATTCTCACGGATGACAAATTTAATTCCATTATATTGAGGAGGATTGTGAGAGGCAGAAATTTGAATGCCAGCATCAGCCTTTAAATTTAAAACCGCAAAATAAAAGGTTGGGGTGGAAACTAAATTTACATCATAAACATCAATTCCTAAATCTAAGAGTCTTTCTTTGGCAATCGTATATAAAGAAGGAGAAGATAATCGCATGTCGCGGCCTAAAACAATTTGCAGTTTGTCTCTTTTTATTTTAGATTTAAAAAACAGGTAAATGGCATCAATTATTTTTGAAAAATTATTTTCATTAATTTCTTCAGGATAAATGCCACGAATGTCATAGGCTTTGAAAATATTTGGATTAATTTTCATATACAATATGAAATTTTTAATAAATATATCATAAATAATAACAAGCCATAATATCAAGTAATTTAATTAAGCCAAATGGAGTGCTCGAGGTTTTGATAAAATAATCAATTTTAAATAAACTATCATAAAAATTAACCAGTTTGTTTTTAGGCCATAATTTAGCTTGATATTTTAATTTATTTATTTGCCATTGATTTTTTAGTTTTAGCGGCTGATTTTCTTTAATTAAAATTAGAGTTCTTAAATGTTTAACTAACATATAAAACAAAATATTTTCATTGGTAGTTTCTTTGACTTGATTGACAAATTTTATAAATTGATCCAAATTCCCTGGATAACAGGCCTCAAGCATTAAAAAAACAGATGTTTTTGGTTTAAATTCTTTAATGGTTAAAAAATTAGGGAGGTCTAATTCATATTTGCTTTTTTGGTCTTCCCAATCAAAAATTTGCTCTTTTATCTGATGAAGTTTTTTAAGAATATTGGCATTTTTTTTATCTCTTTTTAAATAATTCTGGAATAAGTTTTCAATAAAAAAAACAATTTTCGGTTTAAAAAGATAAAGCGAATGGCTTTCCCATCTTAGAATTTCTTCAACCTGATTAGGCAAAATATTTATAATCTGATAATCTTTAGCTTGAAATTCTTCTTGTTGTTGTAAGAAATAATTTCTTGAAACAATATTGTCTTCACCACAAATAACGGTTAACATATTAAAAATGCAAAATTTCAATGAGAACTCTCCTTAATAAGGAGAGTCCTCTTACACCTACGAGGTGGAAAACAGGCTGTGACTGTCATCCCGGCGCAAGCAGAAACCCAATCTTTATTCATAGATTCCTGCTTTCGCAGGAATGACACGAGGTCATTTATAAATTTTCTAACTTTTATACGTTTATACTTTATAAACTTTATGAACTTTTTAAAATGTTTTATTATAATGATTATAACATGTTTGATTTAATATCAATTGGATCAGTTAGTGTTGACTTTTATTTTAAAGGCAAAACCTTAACTAACGAC
>JBNAVI010000048.1:0-3931 GCA_049700175.1 Microgenomates group bacterium
CCCAGAATTTGCGCCCATTTTTTTATTTTTTCCACTCCGGTTTTTTCACCGATTTTATAAAAGAAAATATCATTGGAACGGCCAATGCCTTTAACAACATCAACAATACCATCGGTCTTTCCATATTGAAGAAAATACCAGTTGCTAAATTTCAAAGGCCCAGCTTGTAAAACTCCAGTATCTTCAATTTGGGTTTTTTCATCAATGGTTTTTTCCTCCAAAGCGGCCGCGGCGACCACCAGTTTAAAAATTGAACCCGGTGGATAAAGGCCAACTAAGGGACGATTAAAAAGCGGACGATCAGAATTTTTTTCATAGAGAGTAATGTTTTTGATATTACCATCTTCAAAATCTTGAGGGGAAAAAGAGGGAGAAGAATATAAAACCAATACTTCATTAGTTTTTGCTTTTAAGGCAACCACGGCTCCTTTTTTATCTTTTAAAAGTTCAGATGCCTTTTTTTGCAAATCAAAATCTAAAGCCAAAGTTATTGTTTCCCCATTTTTTGGCGGCAAGACACTTAATTCTTTTAAAAAATTACCTCTCGCATCAACCTCGATTAATTTTTTGCCGTTTTTTCCGCGCAGTTGGCAGTCAAATAGTTTTTCTATTCCTTTTTTGCCTGTTTTATCACCTAAAGTTAATTTATTTTCCAGACAGAGATCGTTTTTTAAATCATTTTTGTCAGCAATCTGCCGATAACCAACAATTGAAGCGACCACTTCTGGCTCATAATAAATTCTTTTTGATTTAATCCGCGCCTCATTTTTTTTAATATCTGCCGGGGTGTTATAGACTAAAGTTAAATTTTTGCGATCTTTTATTTCTCCTCTTTGAGCTTCAATGATTAATTCCCGGATGCGGTTGTTTTCGGATAATTGACGGTAATAAAATCCTTTGACAATGGTTAACTGAAAAAGGCGAAGAAAAAAAATAACTACCACAATAAAAATAAAGAGAAAATAAATCATTAAGGCTAAATTAAAAGAAAATTCGCTTTTTTTAAACTTCATATCGTGATTTTCGATTTTGTAAAAAAAAGGTAATTTTTTCATAAAAAATTAACTAACAAAATATCCTTGGGAAAAAAAAGCTAACATTAAAATATGAAAGATTAAAAAGAAAAATAAGATTAGAAATTTAAAAAAATAAGATTTAATTTTGGCCAAAAAAACAAAAAACGATAAGGAAAACAGACTATAACGAGGGATTGAGGAAAAAGTACCAGTGAGGGAGGGTAAAAGAAGATTAACCAAAGAGAAAAGATTTAGAGAAAATAAGTCAATATTTAATATCCGAAGTTTAACTTGACCGGTTTTTTTTATTGATAAGAGTTGAAAAAAATCAATGATTAAAACAGCCAAAACAAAAGTAAAAATAAAAAATTCTATTAAGGCAATAAAATACTGGAAATTAAAACTGGCAGTGAAAAAAATTTTTATATAGCGGTAGTAAACTTGAGGCAAACTGATTAAAGTGGTTGATCGATTGGCGCCAAAAGCAGGTTGGGAAGTAAAGAAAAAAAAAGGATCACCGGTTGTTTGCCAAAGATATAAACAGTAAAGGGAAATGCCTAAAAAAGGAGAAAATAAAACAATAAATGTTTGCGGTTGCAAAATTCTCTTTTTTTTAAAATCCTGCCAAAGACGGAAAAAAATTGGAATAAAAAGGAAAATACCAATGATTCGGGTTAAGGAGGCAAAAAAAGAAGTTAAAGCAGCAAAAATCAAGCGATTTTTTTTTAAATTATACAAAGTTAATGAGAGCAAGAGAAAAAATAACCCCTCAGTATAAATGGCGCCAAAGTAAAAAGAAGTGGGGTAAAACAAGATTAAAAGTAATGCAAAAAAAGAGTTCTTTTGATTAATTTCTTTTAAATATTGAGAAAAAAAATAAAGGCCAAAAAGAAAAGAGAGATTGGAAATAAAAAAAGCGGTTAAAAATTGATTGTTAAAAAATACTGGGGTTAAAAATCTTATTAATAGAGGGTATAAAGGAAAAAAAGCTTGTTCGTATTGACGGTAATTATGTTTTGAAAGCAATAAATAATAAATACCGTCAAAATTAGCCAAAGATGTTAACCACTGTGGAATATTTTGACGATTTAAACTATCGAGTAATTCTTTATAAGGAAAAAAACCAAGATAAGGAATAAAATTTTTTGCCAGAATAATGATGATAAAATCAACCGCTCGCCAGATTGAAAAAAACAGTAAGATTGAGGTAAAATTCATGGTTATAATTTTATTGAAAAAGTTTTTTGAATTCAAATTTCAATGAGGACTCTCCTCAAAGAGGAGAGTCCTCTAAGAAGAGTCTCCCTAGAAAATGATATAATTTTCCTATGAAAAAATTTAGAAAACCTAATTGGGATGAATATTTTATGAAAATTGCTGAGGTGGTTAAATCACGGGCTGACTGTTTAAGACGCCAGGTAGGAGCGGTGATTGTTAAAGACTATCGGATTTTAGCCACCGGCTATAACGGCACACCCCATGGAATTAAAAATTGCAGCGAAGGCGGATGTGAAAGGTGTTTAAGAAGAACCAAGGGAGAAATTGACTGGTATGAATATGAGGAAAGTTGTATTTGTCTTCATGCCGAGCAAAACGCCATTATTCAAGCGGCATATTTGGGGGTTTCCACCAAAGGCGCTACTTTATATTCAACCACCAACCCATGTTCCACCTGCGCTAAAATGTTAATTAATGCGGGAATTGTCCGGGTGGTTTGTAAATTACAACATCATGATAAAGAAGGTATTAAACTTCTTAAAAAGGCCCATGTTGAAATTAAATTAATAAATAATAAATAATAATGAATAATGACAAACAAAAGATTAATGATCAAATTAAAAAATTTTTATCACTTTTCATTGTCATTATTATTTATTCATTATTCATTATTCATTTTCACCCAGTTTTTGCTCAAGAGCCACAAAATAATATTTTTGGTATCCATTTGGCTCAACCGCATCTTGAAGGTTTAAAAAAAGTAAAAGAACTGGTCAACTCCTCAGGAGGTGATTGGGGATATGTAACTTTGGTGATTCAGGAAAACGACCGTAATTTACAAAAATGGCAGGAGATTTTTGATTTACTTCGTCAGTATCATCTAATTCCCATCATCCGTTTAGCTACTAAATTTGAGGGAGAAAATTGGCGCCGGCCAACACTTTCTGATATTTCTTCTTGGGTTGAGTTTTTAGATTCTTTAAATTGGGTAGTGAAAAATCGCTATATAGTTTTATTTAATGAACCCAATCATGCCAGTGAATGGGGCGGAGTGGTTGATCCTCAAGATTATGGAAAAGTCGCTTTTGCTTTTGCTTCTGCCTTAAAGAAAAAAAATCAAGATTTTTTTGTGATGTTGGCTGGATTTGATGCTTCATCTCCTCATCAACCACCAAAATATTGGGATGAAGAAAAATATTTAAAAAATTTATTCAATATAAATTTGCTTGAAACTGAACTCGCTTTCCCTCAAGCTTTGAGGGAATCAGTCGCTCCTCGTTCATCCTCGGAATCCGAGGTTTCACTTCGTCGCTCCTTAGCTCAAACATCCAGTTTCTGCGCAAATTTTATTGAATGCTTTAATAATGGCTTAATTTCCGGCTGGGTCTCTCATTCTTATCCTAATCCTGATTTTTCTGGTTCCCCATATGATTGGGGAAGAGGAACTATTCACACTTATTTGTGGGAGTTAGAATTATTAAAAAATTTAGGAGTGAATAAAAATTTACCAGTTTTTATTACGGAAACTGGTTGGAAGAGGAAGAATATTGGATATCCGATTCTAGATATTGAACAAGATTGGGTGGCGCAAAATTTCAAAGTGGCATTTGAGAATTTTTGGTTAAAAGATGATCGGGTGGTTGCGGTTACGCCTTTTATTTTTGATTATCAAGGTGAACCTTTTTTTGGTTTTTCTT
>JBNAVI010000049.1:0-3929 GCA_049700175.1 Microgenomates group bacterium
CACGAAACTTTCCAAAATCACGGCTTTGTCAAATGATTTGGCTTTAGCTTTAGCGGCCAGTACCGGTCAAGTAAGAATTGAGGCGCCAATTCCGGGGAAATCCTTGGTAGGAATTGAGATTCCCAATATTCGTCCGGAAATTGTCACTTTAAAAAGTCTTTTATCCACCACTTTATTTTTAGAAAACAACGATCCCCTTTTGGTGCCTTTAGGATTGGATGTTTCCGGAAAACCTCAGGCGGCCAGTATTGCCAATATGCCTCATGTTTTAATTGCCGGAGCAACTGGTTCTGGTAAATCAGTTTTACTCAATTCGTGGATTACTAGTCTTTTGATAAGAACAAGACCAGAAGAGGTAAGATTGATTTTGGTAGATCCCAAAAGGGTGGAGTTAACCTTATATAACGGAATACCTCATCTTTTAACAGAAGTGGTTGTTGAAGCGGAGAAAATTATTTCTGCCTTAAAATGGACAGTGGCAGAAATGGAGGCTCGTTATAAAGAATTTGCCAAGGTGGGAGTGAGGAATCTTGAAGGATATAATCAATTGGAAAACGTTGAGAAAAAACCTTATATTATTTTTATTATTGATGAATTAGCGGACTTAATGATTTTTGCGCCGGGTGAGGCAGAGGAATTAATTACCCGGATTGCTCAAATGGCAAGAGCGACTGGAATTCATTTGGTTTTATCAACTCAAAGACCCTCAGTTGATGTGATAACCGGATTAATGAAAGCCAATATTCCCACCCGAATTGCCTTTAATGTTTCTTCAATGATAGACTCGCGGGTAATTATTGATATGCCGGGAGCGGAGAAGCTTTTAGGTCGGGGAGATATGCTATATTTACCACCCGATAAGGCAAAGCCAGTGAGAATCCAGGGACCTTATATTACGGAAAAAGATGTCAATAGTGTGGTTAAGTTTTTAAAAAGTCAAATACCTGAAGTTCATTATACAGAAGAGGTGGTAACTCAACCAGTAACAATTACTGGTAAATCAGGAACAGTAGTGATAAATGGGGGAGAGAAAGATCCACTTTTTGACAAAGCGGTAGAAATTATTATGCAACATGATAAAGCCTCTGCTTCACTACTTCAAAGACGATTATCAATTGGTTATGCTCGGGCCGCCCGGATTTTGGATCAACTGGAAGCAGCTGGTTACGTTGGTCCGGCTGAAGGAGCAAAACCAAGAGACGTTATTAGAAGGCAGGGGGTTGAGAATAATTAAAAATCATCTAACATCTAACTTCTAACATCTAACACTTAAAAAATATAAAATTAACCTAATTTCTAATTAACCTAATTATTCTAAAATTAATTGCTAGATTATTAAATGGTTAAAATCAGGTTGTTTTTATTCCTTATTAGGTTTTGTTATTGGCCATTACTAACATTATCAAAGACAGAACTAAAAGTATGATTTGGAAAAATTGTTTAGGATTTCAAATTTCTGATTAATTTATCTTAAATATTTATCGATATTTTTATAATGTTCTTCCAAGGTTTTAGCAAAATGTAAATGTCCTGATTTGTCAGAAATATAATAAAAATAATCTGTTTTTGGCGCATTAATTACTGCCTCAATTGATGATAATCCGGGGTTGCAAATTGGTCCGGGTGGTAGACCCAAATTCTTATAAGTATTATAGGGCGAATCAATTTCCAAATCGTTTTTGGTTAGATTTTTTTTCCACCAAGTTTTTTCTCTAATTTGATAACCTAAAGCATATTGAACTGTAGCATCAATATCTAATTTCATATTATTTTTTAACCGGTTGAAAATTACACTGGCAACCAGAGGACGATCGTTTTGATATTTTGCTTCTCTTTCAATTAAGGAGGCGATAATAATTGCTTCTTCTAGGGTTAACCCCTTTTTTTTAATATTATTTTTAATTTTTTCATTGACTTTTCTATTAAAATTATTTTCAAAAATATTAAGAACAGTATTTAAATTAGCATCTTTAGGAATTAAATAAGTATCAGGGAATAAATAACCTTCTCTTGCGTATTTAATAAATTCACTTGCCGGGATATTAAATTTTTCGCCGATAATCTGAGCAATTTCCTCTTTTCTTAAGCCTTCAATTATTGTAACCCAAATATCAAGAGTGCCATGGGTTAAGGTTTGGGCGATTTCTTCAGCGCTCATCGAAGGCGATAGACGGAAGTCTCCTGCCTGAATTTTTTTTTCTATCCCTAATTGTTTTACTAAGATGTAAAAGATAATTCTATTTCTAATTAGATCTTCTTTCGACAGTCTTTTAATAATGCTAGTTAACGTTTCACCTTTATTAATAACGAATATCTTTGATGATCTATCATTTTTATTAACTGGCAAAAGTCCTTCTTTGTAATATAAATATCCTCCAAGTATAAAAACAAGAAAAAGAATAAAAAAGATTAAAAGTTTGTTTTTCATTGAATGTTATAAATTGGAAAATTTTTAATTGTTTCCAAAGCCTCTTTAAGATTATACTGATTATCAGTATAAAAACTCATTAAAATTTCATTTTTTGCAACTTTATCATTAAGCTTTTTATATAGATATATACCCGCCTTTTTATCTTTAGGAGCGCCTAAAATTTTGGCAATAATGTTTAAATTAAAATTATTTATTTCTAAAACTATTCCTGAATTTTGACTTTTTATTTCTTTTTGATATTTAGCCATTTTAAGACTATCACTAGTTATTTCAGGGTTACCGCTTTGAGCTTTAATTATTTCCCGAAACTTGTTTAAGGCAATTCCTGCTTTAAGAATCCGAGTCGCTTCAGCTTCACCACTTTTGTTAATTTTAGCATCAGCAAAACAAAGATCCAAAAGTTTTCCAGCTAATCTTAGAGCCCGTCTTTCAAGGTTTATTGGCCGGTTATCTTTTTGTTCCAAAACCATTAAGGCGTCTTTAGCTTCCAAAACCGGACCAATACCATTGCCGGCTGGTTCATAAGTTTTATTAATATCAACATCAATCTTAATTTTAAATTTTTTTGCCAGTAATTTAAATTTATTGGCAATTTTTTCAGCGTCTTTAAAATGTTTGATTTTCATTGTTTTTCCAACAGGGATATCTAAAACTAAATGAGTAGCGCCGATAGCTATTTTTTTTGCCATAATTGAGATAATAATTTTATCAAACGACTCAAATGATAGCGGTTCCTCAACTTTTATAATCACATCATCAGCTGGAGCAATGCCCATTTTTCCATTCCAAACAATACAACCACCAACTTGATTTACAATTTGAATAACTTTACTGGTAGGTAAATTCACTGTAGCTAAAACCTCCATGACATCGGCCGTACCGGCTGGTGTAGTAATTGCCCTTGAGGAAAGTTTTGGTATTTTAAAACCTAAAGCAGCAATAATAGGAACAATAATTAATGTGGTGCGCGTACCGGATAAACCACCAGTTGAATGTTTGTCGGCAATAATTCCTTCAAACCTCAATTTTTTTCCCGTTTCTACCATGGCTTTGGTAAAATAATACAATTCTTCATTAGAATATCCTTCTTTAAAAGAGGCGGCGACGAAATAGGTGATTAAAACCTCACTTAACCGATGATGAGAAATTTCATCCATTATGTTAAATATTTCTCTATAGGATAAGTTTTTCCCTAGGAGTTTTTTTTGAATTGCCTTGATTGCTTCGACATTATTAGTCATATTGGTTATAAATTTCCAAAATTTTCTTTTTATATTCCTTAGCTTTTAAAATAAAATGACCTATTAAGGTAAATTCTTTAATATCAAAAAACCAACATAAAAATAAGTATACCAGAAAGTGAAAAACAGCGACAATAAATACAAGTATAAAAATATTAATTGTCCTTGTTAAATCAAGAATTAAGAGGCTAAAAATTTTCATTAACAAATAGCTTAAAATTGAACTAAATAAAGTAACAACAGCGATTTTTAAAATC
>JBNAVI010000050.1:0-3889 GCA_049700175.1 Microgenomates group bacterium
CTGATTGTCAGCAACATTCAGCCGAAAACCCTTCCTGAGAGTAAAAAAATAAAAGACACCTCTTTAATTGCCAATAAGAAAAATATAAGGAAAGAGGAATTTCAGCCTTTAGAAATCGTTGATCCTCAAAATAATACCGTATTTGATAAACCGGCAGCTAATTTTGAGATAAAACTGCCTAAAAATTCTTTGGTGGTGGTGCAATCGCCGATAAAGGATTTTGTTTTTCAAAGTGAAAAAGAAAAGGCAAGCTTTGAATTTCCTTTAGCTCTAGGGGAAAATGTTATTGTTATTACAGTCTACCCAAAAGATAAAAAAATTCCCCAGCAGAAAAAAACTATTTATCTTTATTATTTGAAACAGAAAATATGAAAAAAAATTTTTTAGTAATTATTATTGGCTTATTTTTTGGTTTTGTGGTGATAGTTAAATTTATTATTATTGGGGCTCAGGAACCAAAGACTTTAGATGCCTCTTCCGAAAGCAAAATAGAGGAATTTAAAGAAAAAATTGCCAGTAGAGTGGCTCAGTTAAATAAAGATCAAATCAATAAAGCTACCTCCGGTTTGATAAAAGAGATAAAAAAAGATTCTTTTGTTTTTGCTGGAATCAATGGTGAGATGTACACGGCTAACTTCGATGAAATCATCACTAAAATTTATCAAATTAAAGGAAGTCAAATGAGTGAGTTGCAATTTTCCGATTTAGCAAAAAATGATTTTGTGATTGTTTTGGGAATTTTTAGCGGTCAAACAATTACGGCCAATTTTATTTATAAAGATGAGCAATTTTTAGTTTTAACCGGAAATATCACTGAGGTAAATAAACAAGATTATAGTTTAAAAGTCTTAACTGATGAGAAAGAAACCTATATTTTAGATATTGAAACATATACCAATCAAAATATGATTAATATTAAAACCTTGGAGACGCAAAAGATTGGCTTTTCCAAAATTAAGGAAGGCGATATAATTCATTTTGTTATTAAAAAAGATTTAGAGAATAAAGGAAACCGTTATTCCGCTAAAAAAATTTTAATTATCCCTCAGGAATATTTTTTGATCCCCTCGGAAAATAAATAAATTTTAAATTGAAAAAACATTAAGCAATTTTTGAATATTTTTAATAAAATAAATAACTATGCTTGGTTTTTTAAAGAAATTTTTTGATTACAATCAAAAAGAAATAAATCGTCTAAAGAAAAAAGTTGAGGAAATTAATAAGCTAGAAGATAAGGCAAGAAATTTAAAAGAGAGTGATTTTCCAAGAGAGACAGAAAGATTAAAAGAACAGATAATTTCGGAAGAAAAATCTTTAGATGAGGTTTTACCATGGGCTTATGCGTTGGTGCGCGAGGCATCCCGAAGAGTTCTTCAGCAAAGGCATTTTGATGTTCAGTTGATGGCGGCGATTGCTTTACATGAGGGAAAGATTGTTGAACAAAAAACTGGAGAAGGAAAAACTTTATCAGCCACCCCGGCTTTATACTTAAATGCCTTGTTGGGAAAAGGAGTTCATTTGGTAACAGTTAATGATTATTTGGCCCGACGCGATTGTGGTTGGATGGGTCAAATTTTTCATTTTCTTGGTTTAAAAACATCAGCCATTATTACTGACAATTCTTTTATTTATGACCCCAACTACACTAATTTGGAAGCACAAGACTGGCGGTTGACTCATCTTCGGCCAATAACCAGAAAAGAAGCTTATTTAGCCGATATCACCTATGGAATAAATTCTGAGTTTGGCTTTGATTACTTGCGTGATAATATGGCGATTTCACCTGAAGATTTAGTTCAGCGTGATTTTTATTACGCAATAATTGATGAGGCCGACTCAATTTTAATTGATGAGGCTAGGACTCCCCATATTATTTCTGCTCCATACGAGGAAGATGTATCCAAATATTATCAATATGCAAAAATAGTTAAAATTTTAGACCCGAAAGAAGATTATATTGTTGATGAAAAATTAAAAACGGCCAATTTAACAGAGAAAGGAATTCAAAAAATTGAGAAAATTTTAAATGTTAAAAATATTTACGAGAAAAACTTTGAGACTTTATATTATATTGAAGCGGCTTTAAAAGCTTTAACCTTGTTTAAAAAAGATCGAGATTACATTGTTAAAGATGGAGAAGTAATCATTGTTGATGAATTTACCGGCCGGTTGCTTTATGGTCGGCGGTTTTCTGAAGGATTGCATCAGGCAATTGAGGCAAAAGAAGGAGTGGCGATTAAACAGGAATCTAAAACCTTGGCAACAATTTCATTACAAAACTATTTTCGGATGTACAAAAAGCTCTCAGGCATGACAGGAACCGCGGCAACCGAAGCAGAAGAGTTTAACAAAATTTATCATTGTGATGTGGTGGTAATTCCTACGCACCGGCCGATGATTAGGGTTGATCACCCCGATGTGATTTACAAAACAGAGAAGGCGAAATTTAAGGCAGTGGTTGAGGAAATTGCCAAGAGTTATCAAATAGGCAGGCCAGTTTTAGTGGGAACAACTTCAATTGAAAAAAATGAATATCTTTCGAAACTATTAAAAAATAAAGGTATTCCCCATGAGGTTTTAAATGCAAAAAATCATGAAAAAGAGGCGATGATTATTGCTAAAGCTGGAGAAAAAGGGTCAGTAACTGTTGCAACCAATATGGCCGGAAGAGGGGTGGATATTATTTTAGGGGGAATGCCGCCAGATCAGTATGATATAAAAAATCAAAATGCAAAAATCAAAAATCAAAAAGATATAGTTTTACAATGGCAAAAAAAACATGAGGAGGTAGTAAAATTAGGAGGATTGTATGTTATTGGCACCGAGAAACATGAATCAAGAAGAATTGATAACCAGTTAAGAGGTCGATCAGGTCGGCAAGGTGACCCGGGCGAATCGAAATTTTTTGTTTCTTTGGAAGATGATTTAATGAGAATTTTTGGCGGTGAGCAGATTTCGAATTTAATGACTTTTTTTCATTTACCTGAAGATACGCCTTTAAGTCACCCAATGGTTTCAAAAGCGATAGAGCAGGCTCAAATTAAAGTAGAAGGTTTTAACTTTGATATCCGTAAACATTTGGTAGAGTTTGATGATGTTTTAAATAAACAAAGGGAAATTATCTACGGATTAAGAAGAAAAATTGTTTTTGCCCATGAGAAAGAGGAATTTTTTTATGAAACAGTAATGAATATGTTTAAAGAGGAAATTAATAATTTAGTTAATAATTTGCCTGAAGAACAAGGAATTAATTTGCCTGAGGCGCAAAATTTATTTTTAAAAGAGTTAAATTTTATTCTTCTTGTTGATCAAGATAAAATAAAAAAACTCATTAAAGAAGAGAATAAAAAACAGTTAATCGACACCTTAATTGATGAAGTTAAAGATTTATATAAAACTAAAGAAAGGCAATTTGGGAAACAGGTGTGGATTGAAATAGCCAAATCATTAATTTTATCGACAATTGATAAATTATGGATGAACCATTTAACCGCAATTGAGGATTTAAGAGAGGGAATTAATTTACGAGGATACGCCCAGCTTGATCCATTAGTTGAATATAAAAATGAAGCTTTTTCCATGTTTGAAAAATTAATTTCCGATTTGAATTTTGAAGTTACCCGGCGTTTATTTAAGATAGAGGTAAGGTTCGCCGATGAGTTATCAAATATCCAGGAAAAACCGGTTTCATACCAGTCAGCTGGTAGTATTAATCCCTTTTCTTCTGTTAGGCAACCACCGGAGAAACAGGAGAAAAATATTTCCACAGCCCCTATCAAAGGTAAAAAACCGGGAAGAAACGATCCTTGCTGGTGTGGTTCAGGGAAAAAATATAAGAAATGTCACTATCCCAATTAACACAGAACTCCATAATTATTATCCGCATTTG
>JBNAVI010000051.1:0-3785 GCA_049700175.1 Microgenomates group bacterium
CGACTTGATGGTGTTAAGCTGAGTTTCGAGGTTTTGGATGTGGGATTGTTGTTGGTTGATTTGAGTTTCGAGGTTTTGGATGTGGGATTGTTGTTGTTGGAGTTGGGAGTGAAGGGAGCGAATTTGGTCATCCAATTTAAGTTCTAAACTTTTAAAGTTATAACGTTGAAGATTGATAAATATATCAATAATTTTTCTACTATAAATATAATGTTGATGATTTTTAATTTCTTTAAATCCTAATGTTTTTTTATCTTTTTTATAAATTTTAATTTTTATATCTTGTTTCAATTGAATAAAATTATCAATTATTTGATAAAAATTAAAATCGGCTGTGGCAAAAATATTTTGATACAAAGCGCCATTATGAGAGAGTTCTGAATTGTGAATATTTATATAGAAATTATTATCTAAAAAGGAAAGAGTTTGCGGGTGAAAAATATAAATATCTTTTAATGATTCATTATTTCCCAAAATTTGAATTAAAGAAAAATTATCATTGATAATATTTTTTTTATTTTGCTTAAAGTTTTTAATTATGAGTGGTATATTTGTTAAGACAGGGTGAGTTAGCGATCCATGAATAAAAAAAATATTCTCTTCTCCCATTGTTTCTCCATGATCAGCAGTAATAATTATTTTACTTTTATCAAAGATTTCTTTTTTTTCCAAAAATTGCAAAAAATTCCCCAGCTCTTTATCCATTAAATATATTCCCATATCATATTTAGCAATATATTCATTAATATTCGGATTAAAATCTTCGATTTCACCATTTGGAGCTTCGACTAGATTTAATAACTGATAACGAGGGACAATTTTGTATTGTTTAAGCAATTCCCAATTAGCCCCTGAAAACATATTATTAACAACTCTTTCAATTTTTCTTTTATCTTTTTTATAAATCTTATCCCCTTTAAAAATTGACTCAACCCAAGGAGTATAAGGTCCATGGGCTTCCATCAAATGAACAACAATAAATAGTTTTTCTTTTTTATTTTTTAAAATAAAATCTTCGACTGCTTTTATTACTACGTTGGCTTTCTGAAATAGAATGTCTTTGCGATTTAATTCTTTTTCAGTAAGATTGTCCCAAAAAAAATCAAAAAACTCATTAAGATTTGTTAATTTTGAAGATGTGACAATGTTGGCAGTAAACATCGCAGTTTTATAACCTTGTTTTTTTAGGTTTAATAGATTTTCAAAATCTTTGACTGTAAATTTATTTGCAGTAAACATATTTGAAAGTTCAATTGGATATTTTCCGGCTAAAATTGAAGGAACAGAGGCTAAAGTATAAGATGAGGGAGCAAACGCCCATTGATAGATATTAGCTTGTTGGGCTAATTTATCGATATTGGGTGAAGTTTTGCGTGGATAACCATACAAAGAAAGATGATCCTTGCGGACGGCGTCAAGTATAAAAAGAAAAATATATTGAGGATTGAGATTCATATGCTTTACAAATATTTAACTTTTTAACTTTTAAAAACTAAATCAAGAAATTTTATTTCTTCTTCTTTAATTAAAAAAGGCTCAAGTTGTTTTTTGAGTTTAGGTAATAATTTTTGATTTTTTTTATACCAATTTTTAAGTAAATCCAAGTAATTATTCATAGACTTTATTCCTTTATTCCTCAAAAATTTAATTTTAAAATTTGGTTGAATATTAAAAGAAAGAATTTTGGCAATATCATAAAGATCTCTCCCACGCTCCATTTTTCTGGTAAATAAGGCCCTGGTTTTAAGACTAAGAATAGTTGGCAGGTTATAAGTGAGAACATTTTGAAGAAAACCAAATTTAGAAAATACCTTTTCTATCGGATTGATTTTATCCTCTGGATAACTAAAATCAAATTTAATCACTAATTTTTCCTGCTTTAATTTACTTATTCCCAAATCAAAAAGAAGTGTTTTGTATTTAAAATAAGCTGTTAATCCATTATTTTTGGATTTCAATTTAAATTCAATTAAATCAGTTTTTCCATCAGTTTGTTTTTTAATAACTTCCTTTAAAAGAGACTCAAAGGATATTTTTTTTAAAACGTCAAAATCTAAGTCCTCAGATAGCCTTTGATTATTATATAAGAATCGCAAAGCGGTTCCCCCAGTAAAAATAAGATAACGGCTTTCTTTTAAATTATAAAGGTAATATAAAATTTGGGTTTGAAGAAATTCTCGAATAACACCCCTTTTTTTAGTAGAAGGAATACCTAATCTTTCTGCTTCTGATAAAATTTGCGGCCACAAATTTTTATTGATTATTGACATAAGATTTAAAATGAGAAATGATATTTGGGTTTTTGAGGAGTTTTAATAAAGACAGTATTTTATTTAGTAGGGTTTTATCTGATAAGGACAATCTCATTTCTTTAAAATAATCCGGCGTTTTAATTTCAGTTTGATTTAGATAAACCAAATCAAAAATGGCCTTTTCTGGTAGTGCTAGACGGTATAGATAATTATCGCCGGCTACTAACTTAAATCCAAAAAATAATTCTGGTTTTATTTTGCGATATAAAAAATTTCCATAAACAGTTTTTATCTTTTGTGTTTTTTTTGTCGTTACCGAAGTAACAGCAAAGGGATATTCTGGAATTAGTCCATAATAAGATAAAGCTGATTCAAGGCTAATATAAGAATTTTCATTAAAATACGAGGCTAATAAAAACTCATCTTCGATCTTGGTTTCTTTAAGTTTGTAAACTCCTTTGATTATTCTTTCCAATAAATTCTTTTTAACCCAAAACTTGAGATTTTGTTTGATCGTTTGTTCTTTATCTTCTGGAAACCATTTGAGAACATCAACATATCTGAAAAGTGGATAATCTTGGGATTTTAGTCTTAATTGTTGAAAATTCATATTTCTTTTAGTGATAAAAAAATATCACTTTAAGAATTATATAAAATACGAATTAATTTGTCAAAAATATTACCAATATCCTAATTTTCTTAACCTTTCCATTGTTTTTTCTTTGGTGGCTTCTCTGCCAGCGCGTTCTGGAGCCTTTGGATCTTTGACTGGTTTAGTAAATGGCGCTTCTCCTAAAGATTTGTAACCCTTATCATATAAAGAAACATAAGGAACATTAAAAATTTTAATATACTGCCAAATATCATCTAGAGTAAAATGTAAAATTGGATGAACACGAGTATGGTTTGAACGGGGTGAAAAATATTTTTCTTGAGAGCGAGCTTCGTGTTCGTCCCAGCGGATACCAGACATAAAAGCTTTGATTTTGTATTTTGATAAAGCAAAATTTATCGCATTAATCTTGGCAATTCTCATTATTTCCATAGCTATATCTCGATTTTTTTCTTTTATTGCTTGCTGATAAGCTTTTAAATCTTCAGGTAAATGTTTTTGCCAGATCAAATCAATTTGCCATTCGTTGGATAATTTTTTAATAAATTTATAAACCTCTTTAAATTCTAAAGTCGAATCATTAAACATTACCTGAAAAGGAATTTTGCCATTAAATGTCTCTTTGACTAAATGAAGCAAAACTGTTGAGTCTTTTCCACCAGTCCAAGCAATACATATTTCTTTAGAATTCCATTTTTTTGCCGCTTCTTTAATAACCTCTTTTGATTTTTTAATTTTTTCTTCGAATTTCATTTTTCTATTTTACCATTTTTTCATTTTTCCAAAATCAATATTTAGCATCTAACGTTTAAAATCTTTATCCATTGAGGATTCTCCTTGATAAGGAGAATCCTCTTTACTGTCAACCGACGCGGTTAAAAGCGGATTGGTGTAACAATTCAATGATACGAATCTACGAA
>JBNAVI010000052.1:0-3649 GCA_049700175.1 Microgenomates group bacterium
CTTTACTTGAGGCAATATCAAAAACCGCTTTGCCAAAATTATCTGTTAGGGCTTGAATTTCGTCTATATATAAATTCTGGTCACGCCCGATAAAGACTTTTTTACCGGCAACTCCCAATCCTTGATTATTTAAAACGAAAACCGTCACTCTTATTTTCTCTTTTTCATTGGCTTTAGCGCGAAGTGGCGCAACAAACAAATAAGAGTTTTCCACAGAAAAACTTTGCTGAGAAACTGATGCCCGGCCAACAAAAAATCTCACCTCATAAAACCAGAAAACCAAAGAAAAAAGCCCTAAAATTAAAAGGATGAAAGATAAAAAAACCAGTGTTTTTTTCATTAAAATTATATTAATTCAAAAAAAAATTAAAGTCAATCGTTATTGTTTTCCCATAAGAAACCATAGGAGGAGAGGTTAATTTCTAATAATAAAACAACTATAGGTAGGGTTAAATTTTTACTTTTGCGCTACATATGTATTTTAAAGCATTTTAACCTTCTAGAAATTTTTCTTAAAAAAATAGCAAACAAGGTTTTTACCTGATAAATTTTTCATTTAGCGATGGAAATCTTTTTGAAATTTTAAAAAACTTAATTCGTTTCTAAAAAAAATTCATTGAGTTTTTTTTAAAAAAAATTATTTTTTTGTAAATAATAATAAAAAGATCCCTGTTTACGTAGGGGCGACAAAAAAGGATGACAGAAATTGGAAAGCTGACGCAGGGATAACAAATATTAAATAGCTTACGAGGTAAAAAGTTTGCAATTTAAATGATCAAAATACCTCAATAAATACTATCGGTTTATTGATATGTTTTGATATACATGAGTCATTAAAATTTTTTTGCGGTAATTCATTTAAATTTAATTAAATAAAACTATAAGGATATTTTAAGGTCACTGGTTCCCCATTAAAATTAACTTCAAAAATATATCAAAATACATATAAAATACCTCTTGACAACTTTATTATTATTGTTTTATGATTTTTATATATGAACCAAGGGTATAATCTTTATAATTTTGAAGCCTCATTTAAAAAATTTCTTCTTGCGGGAAATGTAAAACCAGTTACAGTTAAAAATTATCTCTCTGATCTGCGCCATTTTATGGGTTGGCTGATATTTAAGTTAAAAACTAAAAATCAAAAATTAAAAATTGATGAGGATCCAGTTGAATTTCTTGCTTTCATTACTCCAGAATTAATTGAAAATTACAAAAACTATTTAATTGAAAACAAAATTCCTTTAAAAACCACCAATCGCCGACTTTCAACCTTGCGTAAATTCTTTTCTTTTTGTATTAATCAAGGCTGGCTTAAAGAAAACCCGGCAAAAAAGATCTCGAACGTCAGGCTTTTTGATTGGCCGATATTTAAAAAAAACCAATTATCAGCTAACCAGGAAAAAATAACCAATCCCAATGCCAAAAAAATTTTAAACCAATTTCACCAAGATCTTTTAAAAGAAAACCTTGATGAAAAAACCATTAAAAATTATCTCAATGATGTTAAGGAATTTTTATCAGTTTAATTTAATTTTATGAAAAAAATAGCTCAAATCTTTTCTTTTACCTGGTTAAAAATTAGAGAATACTGTGACCCGGCTTTTGAGATTGATCCGTGGGGTTTTAGGGAGCTTAAAAATCAAAAATTAACCTTCGGAATAAGAAAAGCGTTGACGATGAGAAAAATTAAATAATAAATTCCAAATTACAAATACCAAATTCCAAACAATGACCAATAACAAAAATTCCAATTTAACAAACAAGATCTTCGATTTAGAAGAAAGAACATTAATTTTTGCTAAAAAAGTAATTTATGTTTGTAAAAAACTTTCTCAAAACATAGTTAATTTTAAATTGGTTGATCAAGTCATTAGATCGGCTGGTTCGATTGGAGCTAATTATAGAGAAGCTAATGAGTCTTTAGGAAAAAAGGATTTTATCCATCGATTAAGAATAGCCAGAAAAGAGGCAAAAGAAACTTCATTTTGGTTAGAACTTATTTTAGAAGCCAATAAAGAAAATGCTGATGAGATTAACCAGTTAATCACAGAATGTAACCAGTTACGAAATATATTATCAGCAATTATTAATAAAGTTGAAGATAAAAAATAAAAGAGTTTTGTAATTGTAATTTGGTGCTTGGAATTTGTTTGGATTTTGTAATTTGGTGCTTGGTGCTTTTAAAGGTACTTTTAAAGGTGTTTTTAAATAGATTTTTTAGTTTATAAAAAAATATGGATAAAATTAATGTCAATACAATTAAGCAGTATATTAACATTCTTCACTCTCGTGGAGAAAATATTGAAGTAGTTGAAAGAAGACTAAAATCAATAATAAAATTTATTGATTGGGCTTATCAAAGAGGTTATCTAAAAGAAGACAATTTTAAGCAAGCAAAAGAAGCAATTGATAATTATTTAAAAACAAAACCGGAAATCAGTCCAAAAAAAAGCCCTCTTCCTCAAATTACTGACTTTGAAAAAGCAATTTACACTGGCGAGAAAAAAACAGAGGGGATTTTTGGAGAAATCTCTTTGCGTTTTCATATACAAACGTATAAAATTAAATCGTTTCTTTTTGGAATATTAAAAAGACTTCCTCTTCTTTCTTCAAAAAAAACAAAACCTGATTCACCAACTGATTTTAACCGCTTCCAACCGATTTTAACTGAATTAACTATTTATCATTATCTTGGCTTTTTAACAATTTTGCTTTTTATCTCTCTTTTAGGTGCTGGTTTATATAACCGCTTTTTTATGAAACAAGAACGGACGTTAGCTTATCCTACGAGTTTAACCCGAGCTGGCCGATTGCTTTCCTTTCAGGGCCGTTTGACTGATTCTTTAGGCAATCCAATTTCAACCGCCACGAACGTGCAATTTAAACTTTGGAAATTAGGAACAGGAGGAAATGAGGGGACTTGTAGTGGACAAAGTGGTGAAGATTGTCTTTATAAAACCGGCTCTTGTTCAATTACTCCGGATCAAGATGGCATTTTTTCTGTTTTAATTGGTGGATCAGGTTATTCGCCTACTCCGCCTCAGCAAGTTTGCGGCACAGAAATTCCCGCCTCAATTTTTACTGAAAATGCCAATATTTATTTAGGGGTAACCGTTGGCGCTGATTCAGAAATGACTCCCCGACAGCAAATTGCCAATGTCGGCTATGCCATTAATACTGAAACCCTTCAGGGCTTTCCCCCTGGAACAGGAATAAACACCATTCCTTTTATCAATAACGACGGTAATCTGCTTATTGCCGTGGCTGCTCCTGGGATACGCTCGACTTATACTTCAGCTGATTTCACTATCTCAAGCGCCAAAGCTGCCATTATTCAATCAGCCGGAACCGGTGATGTTGTTTTACAGGCAACTGAATCAGGTACAATAAAACTTAGAACTGGTGGAGCAACAGACGCTAATAATCAATTAACCATTTCCAATACCGGCACGGTTGCTATTTCTTCTTTATCAACCGGAGTCGTTCAATCTAATTCTTCTGGTCAACTCTCTTATGTTTTAGGCACGTCAGGATATTTTCCAAAATGGAGTACTTCAGGGCTTTCAACTACTTCAAATATTTATGAAGACACTTCAGGAAGGATCGGCATCGGGACGACGGGACCAACAGCAAGATTACACAT
>JBNAVI010000053.1:0-3569 GCA_049700175.1 Microgenomates group bacterium
TATCCACTTGACAAAATTTTAAGTTTTATGTATTATAAAATATTTCCTAAAAATCATATTACAAGTTTTTTTAAAAAAAATCTATGGCAAAAACAAAGAATAATATTAAACCTCTTTTTGATTATGTTTTAGTTAAACCATTAGAAATGGAGGAAAAAACTCCCTCAGGCATTGTCCTTCCTGATACCGCTAAAGAAAAACCACAAATGGGTGAGGTAATGGCGGTTGGTCCGGGTAATTTTAATGATGAAGGAAAAAGGTTACCTATGGATGTAAAAGTTGGCCAAAAAGTAATCTATAAGAAATGGGGTGGCAACGAAATCAAAGTTGGTATGGAAGAATGGCTGCTTTTGGAACAAAAAGATATTATGGCGATTGTTGAATAAATTATTATAAGTTTTAATTTTTAAAACCTATGGCAAAACAAATTATTTTTTCCGAGGAAGCTCGCCAAAAATTGGCTAAAGGAATCAATATTTTAGCTAAAACCGTAGTTACAACTTTAGGCCCCCGTGGCCGCAATGTTGCCCTTGATCGCAAATGGGGCGCTCCCAATGTTATTCATGATGGAGTAACGGTAGCCAAAGAAATTGAACTTGAAGATCCTTTTGAAAATATGGGGGCTCAATTGGCTAAAGAAGCCGCTTCCAAAACTAACGATGTTGCCGGTGATGGCACTACTACTTCAACCCTGCTCACTCAAGCAATGGTTAACGAAGGCTTAAAAAACATCACTGCCGGCGCCAATCCAATGATCTTAAAAAAAGGAATTGAAATAGCCACCGAAAAGGTAGTTGAGGAAATTAAAAAAATGAGTAAGAAAGTTTCAATTGATAATAAAGAAGAAATAACTCAGGTGGCCACTATCGCTGCTGCTGACAACCTCATTGGTCAAAAGATTGCTGAAGCTTTACAAAAGGTAGGTAAAGATGGGGTAGTGACGGTTGAGGAAGGAAAGGGGCTGCAAATGGAAATCGATTATAAAGAAGGAATGGAATTTGATCGTGGCTTTGCCTCTCCTTATTTTGCCACTGATCCGGATAAAATGATTGCTGAAGTGGAGGATCCTTACATTTTAATTACCGATAAAAAAATTTCTGCTATTGCTGATCTTTTGCCGTTTTTGGAAAAATTTGTCAAAGTGTCTAAAAATTTAGTCATTATTGCTGATGAAGTTGAAGGAGAGGCTTTGGCTACATTAGTAGTTAACAAATTAAGAGGAACCTTTAATGCTTTGGTGGTTAAAGCCCCTGGTTTTGGTGACAGAAGAAAAGCTATGCTTGAAGATATTGCCATTTTAACCGGAGGAACTGTAATCTCTGAGGATTTAGGGAAAAAATTAGAAAACGTTGAGGTAGAAGACTGCGGTCGGGCCGATAAAGTTTGGGCTGATAAAGAAAACTGTCGAATCATTGGTGGCAAGGGTGATCCAGCAAAGATTAAAGCCCGCATTGCCCAAATCAGACGGGAAATTGAGGAAACCACCTCTGAATTTGATAAAGAAAAATTACAGGAAAGACTCGCTAAGCTTTCCGGTGGTGTGGCCGTAATTAATGTGGGAGCGGCAACCGAAATTGAAATGAAAGAAAAAAAAGAAAGAGTTAATGATGCCGTGTCCGCTACCAAAGCTGCTCTTGAGGAAGGTATTGTTGCCGGCGGTGGCGTTACCCTTCTTCAGGCAAGAAAAGTCCTGTTTGACTTAAAAAAGAAAGTTGAGAATGAAGAAGAAAAAACCGGGATTGATGTGGTTTATAAAGCTTTAGCTGAGCCGGTAAGAATGATTGCTAAAAACAGCGGTGTTGATGCCGGCTGGGTTATGAGAAAGATTGAAGAAGCCAAAGATAAAGATTTTGGCTTTGATGCTTTGACATTAGACTTTGGGTCAATGATGAAAAAAGGAATTATTGACCCAGCTAAAGTAGTTAGAACCGCCTTAGAAAATGCCGCTTCAGTGGCAATAATGGTTTTAACTACCGAGGCATTAGTAACTGATATTCCGGAAAAGAAAGAGTCAGCCAACCAAACACCATCTGTTCCTGAATATTAAAGAAAACAAAAGGTAAAAAGTTCGCTTTTAAGGTCCGTCCTTTACTAAAGGAGGGACCTTATTGATTCAAAGAGGATTCTCCTTCTTTGAAGGAGAATCCTCAATGGAAAAGTTTATAAGTTTGAATTTTTATTCAATTTTAAATTTTAAATTTTTAATTGCAATTTTTAACTTTTGACTTTTAATTTTTAATTTATTTTTCATTTTGAGATTTTAATTTTGAATTTTCCCGCTTTTCGTGAAAGGCGGGGTTTGAATTTTATTTATTTAATCAAAAATAAATTAATTATCCCTAAAAAGATTCGATAAATACCAAAACCCACTAAATTTTTTTTCCCCAAAAAGGTAATAAAAATTTTTATTGAAATTAAAGCAAAAACAAAAGATAAAAAACTGCCTAGAAAAAGATAAAATAAGTTATTATTGCTTAAAAATAAAAGATCTTTGTTTTTGTATAAATCAAATAAGGAAGCAGAAATAATCGTTGGCACAGCCAGTAAAAAAGAAAAAATGGCTGCTTCATTTCTTTTGTATCCTAAAATCATCATTGATATCATCACTATTCCCGCTCGAGAAACTCCTGGAATAATAGCCAATGACTGAAAAAAGCCAATCAAAAAAGATTCCTTAAAACCTAAATTTTTTATTTTTTTATTTAAAATTATTTGCCTTTTAAAAATTAAGTATTCAATAAAAATAAAAATTAACCCAATAAAAATTAAAGAAAAAGAAATTAAAAAAATGTTTTCAAAGAATACATTTTTAATTAATTTATAAAAAACAAAACCAAAAAAAGCCGTTGGTAAAAAAGCAACTAATACATTTAAAATCAATCTTTCATCCTCAAAAATTAATTTTTTATATAAAAATATTACTGACAAAATTGCCCCACCCTGAATAAAAACTTCAAATAATTTATGAAAATCACTTGCTTGAATTCTTAATAGCTTGGAAAAAATTATCAAATGCGCCGTTGAAGAAATTGGTAAAAATTCGGTTAACCCTTCAATAATTGAAAGTAAAACGATTTGAAAAATATTCATTTAAAAAGGATAATAAATTATTAATCCCCTGTTTATTTTTGGCACTAATAAAAAAAATTTTACCATTATTCGTATTTTGTATATTTTCAATATTCACTTCTTTACCCAATTGATCAATTTTATTTAAAACAAAAACTACTTTCCTATTTTCTATTCCCAAATCATCTAAAATTTCTGAAACTGACCTAGTTTTTTCCTGCCATTTTTTATCAGAAATATCAACAATATGAAAAATTAAATCGGCCCTCAGCGTTTGTAAAAGAGTTGTCTTAAACGCCTCAATTAAAAATGGTGGCAAATCGCTTATAAAACCAATAGTATCACAAACAATTACCGGAAATTTGAAATTTTTAATTCTCCCTGTGACCGTATCTAATGTTGTAAACGGCCGGCTATCCGCCTGTTTTTGTTTACCCGTTAAAATATTAAAAAGAGTGGTTTTGCCAGCATTGGTATAACCAACTAAAGAAATTGTTGGT
>JBNAVI010000054.1:0-3566 GCA_049700175.1 Microgenomates group bacterium
GAACAGCAATAACTACTTGCATGGGAAGCATGAGAACCATGAGAACCATGGGAAGCATGAGAAGAATGAGAGCTATGAGAACCATGGGAACCATGGGAAGCATGGGAAGAATGAGAGCTATGAGAAGAATGAGAGGAATGCGAGACGTGAGAAGAAAAAACTATTTGATTATGGCTATTATTTTTTAAAGGAGTATTTTTAAATTCAATATTATCAGCTCCTTTTATAATTCCTTGTTGTAATACTTGAGAAATAATAAATAAAGCTGTTCCTAATTTTAAAACATTTTTCTTCGTAATTTTGCCTTCTTCGCTAGTTAAAAATGATTTTAAATCTTTTTTAATTGAAGGTATTGCAATTTTTTGAACTTCTTTTTTTATATTTTTTCTTTTATCCTTTTTCATATATATTTTGTTTCTTACTTTTGGAGATATTTTTTATTTTTTATTGGGATTAAACCAACCCATGATTTAAATATTTGTTCTATTTTAGGGTCTTGTAATTTAGCAAAAACATAATTAAACATATCTTTATGTAATTGACACCAAAAGGTATTAATTTGTGGTGCAAAAATATTTCCATATAGAGCATAATTTAAAACGGGACATATACCACAATATGGTTCATAAACACATTTATCGCATTGAGTATTTTCTAAAATGGATGCCTGACAAACCATTCTTAATTTAGGAGATGATATTAATTCTTGATAAGAATCTTTCTTAACATTTCCTAATAAGAAAATATCATTACCGAGCATTCTTCCCTCATCACAAGTATATACTTTTCCATCATAATTATAAAGAATTTGTCCAATACCAGCACCACACGGAGAACGCAAATCCATAAAATTGGGATCATTAGACATCCATAACTTTTTTAAAATAATAACAATCCCCCTTTCATAAAAAAATATTTTTTTCTTGTTTAGTTCTAAAATATAATCTACTGACTTTTTCCAAAAATCAAAAAATTCTTTTTCTGAATAACCAATAATATTAAAATTGCCATGAGAAAAACCTAGTTGACTTAAGGGCCTTAAATGAATACCGGTGAAACCCAACTTTAAATATTCATTAATTATTTCTTTCGGATATTTTAATGAATTTCGAGATACTGTTAATAAAGCGTTAAGATAATAAACATCTTTTGGATGTTTTTTTTCATCAGTTTTTATTTTTTGAATCCATTTGGTAGTAGCTTTATAGCTATTTACGTCGGGCGAGGGTCGATTTAAATTATGTAAATATTCCGGACCGTCTAAAGAAGTAGCTAAAGCAACTCGATGTTTACGACAATATTTAAAAATTGCATCGGTCATTAAACTTAAATTGCTAACCATAGTAAATAGTAAATCTTTATGATATTTCTTATTTAATTTTTCTGCGTATTCAATTATAAATTTAATTATAGGCCAATTAATTAATGGCTCACCACCTTGAAATTCAATAGTAATTGATTTACTGGGACTCTCAAAAATAGTATCAACTATTTTTTGAGCTGTATCTTTATCCAAATCAAAATTTTTTGCATCTTTTTCTTTATAATAACGAGAACTAGCCTGACAGTAAACACAACGATAATTGCAATTTAAAGTTACTACAATAATATGAAGCGAAGGCCCTTCATATAAAAATTGATGTTTTTGGCGATATTTAATGATAGTTTCCGCTAGTGATTCAACTGAGTTTTTCAAAAAATGTTTATTTTTTAATAATTGATAAGTTTTACTTCTGCGAGAAAGAGTTCCTTTAATAAACTCATCAAATTCTTTAGGAGTTAAAAAAACATACTCACCAATAATATTGGTCAATAAATATTTTTCTCCCACCTTTTGATAACGAAAAAAACTTGCCTGTTTGTTTAATAATTTTAATTTTTTATTTTCCTCTTGCATGATTATTTTTGTAATTAATTTATAAACTATTATGAGCTAATACAAAATTATTAAATTCATCTTTAATCGTATCTTCTACTTCTTTATAAAATGGCTGTATTAATACAATAAAATAATCCTTATCGTTTTTAACAGTAAATTTTGCCAATTTCTGAAAAGAATTAACTGCAATTTTAATTGCTTTCTTGCGATAAAGTTTTTTATTAAATTTAACTTCGTACTTCATAAATTTTATTTTGATGGTAACCTCTTTATTGAGTTTTTTGCTGCTTCCCAAATTTTTGCTCCCAAGGAATAGCAATTCCTAATGGATCTTCAAAAATCTCATTATTTTCTTCGTTTTCTTCCACTGATTTTTCCTCATTTTTTTCTATTTCATTTATAATTTCCTTTTTTATTCTTTCGACATCTTCGAAAAATTGTTCTGATGGTTTTAATTGCGACAAACTTCCTAATAAAGCAGTGCCAATAATAAATTCCCTTAGTACTTGATTTTCTTGAGAAATTTGATAACGTAAAGTTTCGTGTATTAATTCGTTCATAAATTCTTTTTCTAACTCTTTAGCATTTTTAAATTGTTTAATGTCTGGTTTTAATTTTAATTCAATAATTATTTTATCATTCGGATCTCCATCCAAAAAAACATAAGCTTTATCAATAAAATTATAAGCTGATAAATAAATAGCCTCTAAAGGATATATTTTAGTCTCTAAAATAATTTTTATCTCCAAATCCTTTTTATTTTGTATTTTTATCTCTTTTTGTTGAAGTTTCCTCAACCTCTTAATATTTTTTGTCATATTATTTAATAATAACTAAAGTAATTGTTAAAGTTTTATCTAAAAATATCTTAAAAATCAAAATTATTAAAATTATTAAAATTATTAAATAAAAAGCTCCTTTGAAAAACCGTATTTTTCTTTAACATTTTGCCAATCTCTATCTGTTTTTATTTCTTTTAAATAACATTTTGAGTCAATAATAAAATCTTTATCATCCTCTGGTAAAAAAATAAATTTTAGTAAAGATACTTTAGGATTTATATTATTAGGATAATTAAGTTGGGACCAATTTTCGTAAACATAGCGAGGGTAAATTGGCTGACCATTTTTAAATAAACATAAATACACTTTTGGAACATAATGGTTATTTATCTTCTCTAATTCGGAAAGATAAAAATGAGTTACACCTTTATCTTTTAATTTTAAAGAAATATCTGGTGAAGTAGCATTATAATCAATAATTGAGGTATTATGACTATTATAAGAATTAATTTCTAATAATGTTTTATTAAATTCATATCGAGCTTTATCAATTTCTCTAATTACTAAATATCTCATAATAAAAACTAGGATAATAAAAAAAAGAAAAAAAATAATTAATACTAATGATGTGTGAGTCCAATTAATCTCAATATCCTTTTTATTTATTTTTATCACTGGATGTTTTGTTTTTGAATTTATTTTTTGATTTAAATCCCTCTTTTTTGACTTGAATAAGTTCATGAATAATACTTAATTAAAATTTATAAATTACAACAATAAAGACGCATTTGATACCATTGAGTTGGAGCAGTACCGCATAAAGCACCTGTAGTATAACGCTCTACTCCAGCTACTATTTGCCCAGTAGGACATGTTTGCGCAGAATTACATGTATAAGCTGTCCA
>JBNAVI010000055.1:0-3493 GCA_049700175.1 Microgenomates group bacterium
GTTAAGTTTTTCTGTATTTCATCTGACTCCTAAAACTCATTTAGGTGAGGCGGTTAATTTTTTTATTTACGATTCAATTAAAATTTTTATTTTGCTTTTGTTTATAAACTATTTAATGGCAATAATTCGCTATTATTTGCCAACTGAGAAAATTCGCGATTTTTTAACTAGAAGACGTTGGTATGGTTTTGATTATCTATTGGCTTCAGCTTTTGGCGTAATTACTCCATTTTGTTCCTGCTCTTCAATTCCTTTGTTTATCGGGTTTTTGTCAGCGGGAATTCCATTGGGGGTAACTTTAGCTTTTTTAATCACTTCACCTTTAGTTAACGAAGCCTCAATTGCGATTTTTATTGGTCTTTTTGGTTTAAAAATTACTTTAATGTATGTATTAGCCGGTGTTTTAGTTGGTGTAGTTGGTGGATTTGTTTTGGGCAAGATGGGGTTAGAGGAGGAGATTGATGAGGCTTTAAAAAAGATAATTTATGCTTCAAAAAACAAAAAAATAGACTCAGTTAGTTTTAAAAAAGAGCCTTTTTTTAAACTTTTAAATAAATTTTGGCAAGAAGGATGGGATCTAACAAAAAAAATTTTCATTTATGTTTTAGTTGGTGTAGGTTTGGGTGCTTTAATCCATGGTTATGTACCAATGGGTTTTTTTGAAAAATATTTAAAAAATACTTCTTGGTGGTCAGTGCCGGTGGCAACTGTTTTGGCGATACCTTTATATTCTAATGCCGTTGGTGTGATTCCAATAATTCAGGCATTGGTTGCCAAAGGTGTGCCTTTGGGCACGGCCCTGTCTTTTATGATGGCGGTTGTTGGTTTATCTTTACCTGAAGCAATGATTTTAAAAAGAGCCATGAAAACAAAACTTTTAATTAGTTTTTTTGGAGTGGTGGCAATTGGAATAATTTTTATCGGTTATTTTTTTAATTTTCTTTTATAATTTCTTTATGATCATTCTTTCTTTTAAAACTTATAGAGAGGCAACTGGAGAAAATGCAGTGAGACTTTGTCAAATTGTTAAAAATGTAAGAAAAAAAACTGAAGTAAGAATTATTCCAGCAGTGCAGGCCACTGATATTTATCGGATAAAAAAAGAAGTGGGAATTGAGATTTGGGCGCAGCATATTGATCCCATTGATCCAGGTCGTCATATGGGATGGATTTCAGCTTATGCTGTCAAACAAGCCGGAGCCACTGGTGTTGTCATCAATCACAGCGAACACAAACTTTCTGATGATTTAGTCAAAAAAACTTTAGAAAAAGCAAAAGAATACCAGCTTGAAAATATTGTTATTGGTCAGACAGTTGATGATGTTATTAAATTTGATTCTTTTAATCCAGATTTTGTTTCATACGAAAAGGAGGAGTTTATTTCAACCGGTGTTTCCTTACTAACTTCAGAAAAAGAAAATATTAAAAAATTAGTCTCGGTTTTAAGACATCCTTTAATAATTGGCGCTGGAATTTCAAAACCTGAAGATATCAAGCAAGCGCTTGAGTTAGGAGCCAAAGGAGTGATTTTGTCCTCCGCCTTTGTATTATCTGACAATCCTGAAAAAATACTATCGGAATTGGCAAAGGTTTTTTAACAATATTGATTATAAACTCACCAAAGATTTTTTATAATAATATTATGAAAGTAAATTCAATTATCAAAAAAAAGCCTTATCTTGCTTGGGATGTGAAAAATTGGCAAAAGCTTTCTGAGGAATCAGTATTGGAACACGTGTTAAATTATGGTGATTGGGAGGATGTGGGTGAGTTTATTAGAATTAAAGGGGCAAAGGAAACTGCCCAATTGTTTTATAAAACCTTAAAAAAGAAAAGAATTAACTATTTACCTGAGATAAAAGCTTATTTTGAAAAATATTTTAGAAAATATGTTTAAAGATATTTTAACCAATAATCAAAAAAAACTTTTACCTTTAATAAAATTATTTTCTTCAAATTTTTATTTAGTTGGAGGAACGGCAGTGGCATTACAGATTGGTCATAGAAGATCAATAGACTTTGATTTATTTACTGATAATTCTTTTAATCCCTTAAATATAAGAAAAATTATTTTAAAAAAACATCAAATTAATCAAACATTAGTCCAAGGAGAAGGAGAATTAACCACAATCGTTAATCAGGTAAAAATTACCTTTTTTCATTATCCTTTTTCAATAAAAAGAAAACTCAGTTTTGAAGATATTATTAAACTACCTGATCTTTTAACTTTAGGAGCAATGAAAGCCTTTGCTTTAGGAAGGCGCAGCAAATGGAAAGATTATGTTGATTTATATTTTATTTTTCAAAGATATTCCTTAAAACAATTGACAGAGAAAGCAAAAGAAATTTTTAAATCAGAGTTTAATGAAAAATTATTTAGAGCTCAACTGAGCTATTTTGACGATATTGATTATTCAGAGGAAATAGAATTTATGAGAGGATTTGAAAAAAATAAAAATGAAATTAAAAGTTTTTTAGAAAAAATTGCTTTATCAGATTAATTTATGAAACTTTATTTTTTTGAAGTTGCCAGTTGGGAGAGAGATTTATTAAAAGAAAATTTTCCTGAGGCAGTGTTGGTAGAGGAGAAATTAACTTTAGATAATGTTAAAAATTATTCTGATGCAGAAATTGTCTCTACTTTTGTTTATTCTCAGCTTTCAAAAGAAGTAATTGATAGTTTGCCAAATTTAAAATTTATTGCCACTCGCTCAACCGGATTTGATCATATTGATGTTTCCCACTGTCAGCAAAAAAATATTTTTGTGGCTAATGTTCCTGAATATGGTTCACGCACAGTGGCTGAGCACACCTTTGCTTTGATTTTAACTTTAACAAGAAAAATTTATCAATCAATAAATCAAGCAAGAAACTTTGATTTTAATCATGAAAATATTCGTGGCATTGATCTTTTTGGCAAAACAATTGGGGTTGTTGGCTTGGGAAAAATTGGGACAGAGGTTGTCAAGATTGCCAAAGGTTTTGGGATGAGGATTTTAGTTTATAATCGAAGCCAAAAACAAGATTTGGCAAAAAATTTGGGTTTTGAGTTTGTTGATTTAAAAACTTTAATTTCTCAAAGCGATATTGTCAGTCTTCATCTGCCTTACACCAAGGAAACTCATCATCTTATCAATAAAGAAAATATTGAGTGGTTTAAACGAGGAAGTTATCTTATCAATACGGCTCGAGGAGGTCTTATTGAAACTGAAGCTTTAGTTTTAGGGCTTGAAAAAGGGATTTTAGCTGGAGTGGGTTTGGATGTGCTTGAGGAAGAAAAAGAAATTATGGATGAGATTGAGGTTTTGACCTCAACTTATAAAAAAGATGTTGATTTGAAGACTTTGATTCTAAACCATTTATTAGTTAATCATCCAAAAGTCATTATCACTCCTCATAATGCTTTCAATACCAAAGAAGCTTTAGAAAGAATTACTCAAACAACTATTGAAAATATAAAAGCGTTTTTAAATAAAGCTCCTGTAAATTTGGT
>JBNAVI010000056.1:0-3433 GCA_049700175.1 Microgenomates group bacterium
GAAAAAGTTGGTTTTGGTTCAATCACCCCCCGTTCAGTACCGGCTAATTTTGAGGTATAGCCTGACAAAAAATGATAAAGGGCTTGATTGATGGTCAATTTAGCCACCGGCGGCAAAACACCGGTGGCATCAGCCGTTAAAAAAATTATATATTTGGGATGGTCAGCCAATCCTGATTTGACAGAATTTTTAATGAATTTTAAAGGATAGGCCGCCCGGGTGTTTTCAGTAATTTGCCTATTTTCAAAATCCGGCTCGCCATTTTCTTTTAAAACAACATTTTCTAAAAGAGCGCCTTTTTTATGGACGGCATTCCAAATTAGTGGTTCCGCCTCTTTTTTTAAACCAATACATTTAGCATAACAGCCTCCTTCTAAATTAAAGATTCCTTCACTTGACCAGCCATGTTCATCATCGCCAATAAGTTTTCTTTTGGGATCAGTGGAAAGAGTAGTTTTGCCAGTTCCAGAAAGTCCAAAAAAAAGAGCCGGAGTTTTTCCATCTTTACTGATATTGGCGCTGCCGTGCATTGGTAAAATATTTTTTGTTGGTAAATAATAGTTCATAAAAGTAAAAACAGACTTTTTTATCTCGCCCAAATATTTAGTGGCGCCAATAAGAATGGTTTTTTTATCAAAATTTAAAACAATAAACACTTCGGAATTGGTGCCATCAGTGGCCGGGTCAGCAAAAACCGAAGGAGCCGCATATAAGGTTAGATCTGGGGTAAAATTTTTTAAATCTTTTATTTCTGGTTGACGAAAAAGATAAGTCGCAAAAAGGGCTTGATAAGCATATTGAAAATAACAGCGAAGTTTTATTTGAGATTTTTTTTGAGCACCCACTAAACAATCAACAATATAGACTTTTTCTTGAGTGGCAAAAAAATCAGTCATTTTTTGATAAAGATTTTCATAATGCTTTTCATTGAGAGGAAGATTAATTTTTCCCCAATTAATTTTTTTGTGAACTGTGGGCGAATCAACAATAAATTTATCATTAGGAGAGCGACCAGTGTATTTTCCGCTGTAAAAGACTACCGCCCGAGAGTTGGTCAGCGTTACTTCATGATGGGAAAGGGCATAACTAATAAGCCTTGAGGCAGGAAGATTCCTGAAGATAATTGCCTTTTTCATAAGTTTATGATAGTCTTTTTTTTTCAATTTTTCAACTGATTTTTTATTGATTCAATAATCTGATTAACCTCTTTATCGCTGGCTAAATAATAATGCTTTATTAGTTTTTTATTTTCAAATTCATAAATTAAAGGAATACAATAAGGAATATTGACTTTGACGATTTCTTGATCACTGAGATTATCTAAATATTTGACTAAAGCACGGATAGAGTTGCTATGACCAGACAAAATAACATTTTTTCCGTTAAATAATTTTGGCTCAATTTCCGCTTTAAAATAAGGAATAACTCGATTATAAGTATCTTTAAGCGATTCGCCATTAGGAGGGGCGACATCAAAACTTCGGCGCCATAAATTCACTTGTTCTTCTCCATATTTTTTTACCACTTCAGGTTTTTCTTGGCCTTGAAGATCACCATAATGACGCTCGTTTAGATGCCAATCTTTAATAATTTTTAAATTTTTTTGATTGATCACCTCAAGAACAATCTCCAAGGTCTTATATCCGCGTTTCAAAACTGAGCTATAGGCAAAATCAAATTTAATCTTTTCTTTTTTTAGTCTTAAGGCATATTTTTTTGTCATTTCAATTCCTTCAGGGGCTAAATCGATATCAATCCAGCCAGTAAACCGTTTCGTCCATTCAGTTAAGCCGTGCCTGACAATGACGAGTTTGGCGATCATAAAAAATTTTCTATTTCAATTAAACGATTATATTTTACTAGTCTTTCGCTGCGACTCATTGAGCCGGTTTTAATAAAATTAGCCGCAGCTGCGTAGGCTAAATCAGCAATAAAGGAGTCCTCGGTTTCTCCTGATCGGTGAGAAATGACGACGTGCCAGTTATTTTTTTTAGCTAAATTAATTGCTTTAACCGTTTCAAAAATTGTGCCAATTTGGTTAGGTTTGATTAGGACCGTGTTGGTAGTTTTATCTTTTATTCCTTTGGCAATCAGTTTTGGATCAGTGGTATAAAGATCATCACCAACAACTAAAGCCGGGAAAATTTTTTCCGTAAATTGTTTAAATCCTACCCAGTCATTTTCAGCAAATGGATCCTCAAATGAGAAAATTTTAAATTTGTTTTTTAAAAATAAGTAATAGTTGATTAGCTCATCAGTGGTTAATTTTTTGTTTTCTTTTTTGAAAAGATACACACCGGCCTGATAAAATTCAGAAGCGGCACTGTCTAAAGCTAAATTAAAATCTTTTTCGTTTTGGTAATCTAAATCTTGGGCTGATTTTAAGATAAGCTGTAAAGCTTCTTCATTTGAAGAGAGGTTGGGCGAATAACCACCTTCATCGCCAACCAAAGTGGATAGTTTTTTTTCTTTTAAATTTTTGCCAATTTGATGAAAAATTTCTGAAGCAATTCTTACCGCCTGGCTGGGTTGGTTGGAGACAGGGGAAATCATAAACTCCTGAAGATCAAAATTCCAGTTGGCATGCTTACCACCATTGATGAGATTAACCATTAAGCGGGGGAATGAAGGTTCTCCATCAGAAAAATAATATTCATTTAAAAATTGCCATAAAGGTTTTTTAAATGAAACAGCCAAAGCTTTAATTAAGGCTTGAGAAACAGCTAAAATAGCATTAGCTCCCAAGCGGGATTTATTTTCAGTTCCGTCTAATTCAATTAATAACCGGTCAATTTTTTCCGGGCTTTCAGCTCGGGCATTTTTTAGTTTTTGAGCAATGGTTTGGTTAATATTTTCCACGGCTTTTAAAACTCCTTTGCCAAAATATCTTTTTTTATCGCCATCACGCAGCTCAAAAGCTTCATGAGAGCCAGTGGAAGCGCCTGAGGGTATGGCGGTTATACCGGTTGAGTCATCATCCAGTTTTAAAAAACAGCCGATAGTGGGATGGCCACGGGAATCTAAAATTTCAATCGCTTTTATTTCCTTAATTTTTCTCATTAGAAGATTATAGTTTAGCAAAATTTAAAATTCAACATCATTCAAGGTCCGTCCTTTACTAAAGGACGGACCTTAATATAAACCGGTTAGGGGTTATAGGTTTACGCCTAATATTTGTAAGTTTAAACGCCCTTTTTTTAATCGATGATATTATCCTATAGGCAAACAAAATTCCTGGACTCCAGATTTTAAAAGAAGTTTTTACCGTTGTTATAATCTAAGGTATTAATTTTATACCAAACTCTATGATATTAAATCGAGGTATTTTCATTTCACTTTTAATATTTCTTAGTCCTTTCTAAAGGTTGAAAAATAGTCTGACGCAAAGCTTAATTTTAATTTTTCTGGAAATAAAAGTATGGCGATCGCTATA
>JBNAVI010000057.1:0-3397 GCA_049700175.1 Microgenomates group bacterium
GACTTATAATTTACTGTCAACCGACGCGGTTATAAGCGGGTTGGTATAACAATATAAACTTTATAAACTTTTTAATAATTAATAAAGGATTGGACCTTGATAAAAAAAGAAAAGATTTTGAAAAGATTTTAAGATATTATTTTCCTTCTTGAGTGCTTTCTTTTTCCTCAATCAAAATTTCTGCCGTATTGGTTGATTCCTTGATTTGCAGGTTGGAAGGGTATTTAAATTTTAATCCCCATCTTTTACTTTTGTATTCTTCAAAAGTTATCGGCGTTAGGGTGGGGGTATGAGTAGGAATAGGAGTTGGGGTAATGGATAAAAAATAGTCAATTACTTTGTTAGTTTTCTCTACCTTTTGCCCATAACGAACGCCTAAAATGAAAAAAAGAATCATCAAAAGAAAAGTGAGCAAAAGATAAGATTTCATTCTCATATATAAAGTTTAACATTTTATAAATAAAAAAAATATAATAAAGTCTTTAAAATAATTTTAGCTTATCAGGAAAACAAAAACTGGAAGAAATGGAAATAAAGGTGAGGCGATCGCAACATATTTATTTCCATTTTTAAAGATTCAGATTGTTTTGATAGGAAAATTATTATGAGTTTTTAAACAATTTTTTAATAATTTCCTCAATTCTTTCATCCTCAATCGATATGTCAGTATAGGGAATCTTTTGATGGATTTTGGTAATAATTAGAGGTAAATCTTTTTTATTAATTCGCCAGACAACTTTTGGGTATTGAAAAACAATTGGTTCACCAATTTGGCTGATTTTTTCCTTTTCTATTTCTTTTTCCAAATAGCAGGTAATATATTTAAAATTAGAAAAGCGACGAGCAATTTCTTTTAAACTTCCATTGTATATAATTTCTCCTTTATTAATGATGATTAATCTTTTGGCTAATTTTTTAACATCTTCCAAATAATGAGAAGTTAATACAATGGTTGCTTTAAATTCTTTTTGGTAATTTTTAATAAAATTTCTGATCGCTTCTTGAGAGAAAATATCCAGTCCAATGGTTGGTTCATCCAAAAATACTATTTTGGGTTGATGAAGAAGCGAGGCAATAAACTCCATTTTCATTCGTTCACCTAAGGAAAGCATTTTTACCGGTTTATAAATTAAGTTTTGACAGTTAAAAAGAGAAGTTAGCTGGTCTAAATTTTTTTTAAATTGATTTTCCGGGATTTCATAGATTTCTTTATTGAGAATAAAGGTGTCTATCGCTGGCAAGTCCCAAATTAGCTGGTTGCGCTGACCCATAATAAAGGAGATTTGTTTTAAAAAGCTGGGTTTTTTGTCAAAAGGAAAAAAACCTAAAACATTTACCTTACCGGAAGTTGGGTATAAAATACCAGACAATATTTTTAAAGTGGTGGTTTTTCCTGCACCATTTGGACCGATAAATCCAACCAGTTCATTATTATCAATCTCAAAGGAAATGTTATTTAAAGCCATTAGTTTTTCAAACCGCCGGAAAAAAATATCGGTAATTAAATTACCAGTTTTTTTGTAAATCAGGTAAATCTTGGTTAAATTTTTGACAGTAATCATAATAATCCCAATGAGGACTCTCCTTAAAAAGGAGAGTCCTCTAAGAGGAGACTCCTTTAAGAAGAGTCTCCCTTTTTAACTTGAGGCACTTTGATAATATTTTAATGCTTTTTGCCAAAAATAAAATGATAAAAATAAAAGTAAAAGGGAGGTAATAAAAGAAAATAAAATAAACGGCCAAAAAAGCATTCTAAAAAGAGCCTTAACCGGAAAAGTAATCATTACACCAATCGGTAAAACGAAAGTAAAAATAAAATTAAACGGTGTTTTATATAAATCAACCGGAAACCGGCCGATATTTAAAAAATCTCGATAAATCATTATGGCATTATCAATTTCTGTGGTTAAGACCGCTAAACTCAAAACAAAAATGTGAAAACTGGTAATAATTAAAAAAGAATTAAAAAGTAAAAATAAATAAATAGCGATTGAGGTAAAAGAAATGTTTGGCTCTTGGATAATAAAAAAAATCAAAAGAAAAATATAAGGAAATAAAAGAAACAAATCTAAAAAATCAACTCCTCCAAGAAGAATCCTTAAAAAAGGATGATAGGGCTTGGTTAAAATCAAGTCTAAATTGCCGGAAATAACCAATGGCCGAAAACGGTATACTTCCCGATATAAAGTTTGGCTTAAGCTATCTAAAAAATTAAAAGTCAAATAACAAATAATCACCTGATTTAATGACCAGCCTTTAATTATTTTAGTTTTGGAAAAAATCAAAAAAATTAAACCAAAAAGAAACAAGAACCGCAAAATTTTTCCCAAAGTAAAAAATAAGATTCCCTGCCGGGTTTGTAAAACAGTTTTTAAAGAATTGCGGGAAAAAAGATAAAAAATTTTAAGATTGCGCTTTAACATCTAACATATAACGGCAACATTCAAAAAAAATTAACCCAATTTCTAATTAACCTAATTACATATTACAACTATTAATGTGCATCTTTTAAGCGATCGCTTTCACTGAGGATTCTCCTTAATAAGGAGAGCCCTCTTTAAATTAAACTTTCTAACTTGCCGCTAAAACTTTTTCCAAGGCTATGGTAATGGCGGCCTGCTTTAAAGAAATCTTATTTTCAACTGATTTTTTCCAAACCGCCTCAAACGCCCGCTCCATCATCATTTTCAATTTTTCATTTACCTCTTGTTCGCTCCAGTAAAAACCAGTTCGATTTTGCACCCATTCAAGATAGGAAACCGTTACTCCACCGGCATTGGCTAAAACATCAGGAACAATAATCACTCCTTTTTTAGTCAAGTACTCATAAGCCTCCTCAGTAATTGGCCCATTGGCCATCTCAATAATTATTTTTGCCTGTATTTTTTCCATATTGTCTTTATTGATTACATTCTCCAAAGCTGCCGGCACTAAAATATCAACTGGTAATTGCAAAAGCTCTTCGTTAGTAATTGAGCGTCCGTATTTTACATCGCAAACAGAACCACGACAATAACAACCAGTCAACATTCCTTTTTCTTTTTTACACTCCAAGGTCTTATCAACTGACAAACCATCTTTAACATACACTCCGCCTTTGGAATCAGAAACCGCTACAATCTTAAAACCAGCTTCCTGCGCCAATTTAGCAAAATAATAACCCACATTTCCAAATCCCTGAACCGCGATTGTTAGACTTTTTGCTTTTTTTCCTAGTTTTGTTAAAAGTGCCTGTAGAACAAAAACCCCACCTCTGCCGGTAGCCTCATTTCTTCCTAAACTACCGCCAATTGCCACTGGTTTTCCTGTAAAAGCTGCCAGTGATTTATAACCTTTAATTTTTTGATATTCATCAATCATCCAAGCGATAATTTGGGGGTTGGTGTTAACATCAGGC
>JBNAVI010000058.1:0-3383 GCA_049700175.1 Microgenomates group bacterium
CTCCTTAATAAGGAGAGTCCTCTTTAATTTTAAATGCTGAAGTTAGATGTTAGATTTTTATTGCCAAACGTTAGAAGACTATATTTTTATTTCCTCAAGCTGGCCTTTTTTTTCTTTATAAAGTTTTTGACCTTGTTCAATTACCCGTTGAGTAAAAACAATTCCTTGCAGATGATCCACCTCATGCTGAATAATTACTGCCTTAAAACCAGAAAACCACTCGGTTTTAGTTTCCCCTTCAATTGTTTGATATTGAAGAAGAACTTTAGTATCTCTTTTTACTTTCCCCCAGATTTTAGGAATAGAAAGACAGCCTTCAAGTTTAATTCTTTTTTCCTTTTTTTTCTTTTCTGGTTGTTTAATCTTTTTGATAATTTTTGGATTAATAAAAGCTTCAATTGGGTCATTTTTTCTTGGCCGGATAATAAAAATACTTAAATTTAAACCCACTTGAGGCGCCGCCAACCCCACTCCTTCGGGATCTTTTTGGGCGATTAAGGTTTGTTTCATTTCCTCAATTATTTTTTTTATTTTTCCATCAATTTTTTTTACCGGCTTTGTCGGTTGGCTTAAAATTTTACTGGGGACGGTGATAATTTTAAGCATAATGATCAATTATATCAAAACAGCGATTATTGGTGCAAAAAATTTAATTTTTAGATAAAATAATCTTTATGAAATTATCTTTATGCATTGCCACCTATAATGAAGAAAAAAATATTCATTATCCTTTAGATTCAGCCATTGATATTGTCGATGAGGTGGTTTTGGTTGATGGAGGGTCAACTGATAAAACAGTGGAAATTGCCAAATCATATGGAAAAAAAGTACGGGTGATTAAAAGTAATAATCCGCCAATGTTTCATCAGAATAAACAAAAAGCAATTGAGGCGGCAAAGGGAGAGTGGATTTTACAATTGGATGCTGATGAGGCCCTAAGCGATGAATTAAAGAAAGAAATTGTTGAATTGCTAAATGGTCAAATTTTCAATAAAGAAAAAAAAGACAACAATTTAACACTTAAACAATTTAACAATTCAGATTTTGCCGCTTTTTGGATTCCCCGGAAAAACTGGTTTTTGACGCGATTTCTAACCAAAGGTGGAGCTTATCCGGACTATACTATTCGTCTTTATAAAAATGGGGTGGCCAGATTTCCCTGTCGGGATGTTCATGAAAATGTTGAAATAATAAATCAAAAATCAAAAATCAAAAATCAAAAATTATTAATCGGATACTTAAAAAATCCGATTTTGCATTATGCTGATCCAGATTTTTCAAGGTATTTGATGCGTTGGGATAGATACACAACATTGGAAATTCAAAATCCAAAATTTAAATTACAAAATGAAAAGAAAAACCAAATTTTGATGTTTTTTGAGTTTATGATTTGGAAGCCAGTAACCACTTTTTTTTCAATGTACCTTCGCCATTTAGGATTTTTAGATGGTTTCGCTGGTTTTGTTTTTGCTTTATTTTCGTCAATTAGGTTTTGGGTGATATATGTAAAATTCAAAAGTCAAAATTAAAATTTAAAAACTTTTCCATTGAGGACTCTCCTTGATAAGGAGAGTCCTCTTTAAAAATACAGCTGTTAACCGCCGCGGTTACCAAAGTTATATATTTATTTTTCAGCCTTTTTGGAAGCCTTTTCCTCTTTTTTAACAGCTTTAACAAATTTTTTTATTGTTAAAAAAGGTTTTTTGCCTTCATCTAGATCTTTTTTAATTCTTTTTAAGCATTTGGTGCAAAGTTTTACCTTTTTTTCTTTACCTTCTTCAATAATGGTAACTTTTTGTAAATTAGGTAAGAAAACCCTTCTTGTTTTAGGTGCTCTTTTTTTCCAGCGACCACCGGCTACTCCCCGGTGATGGGTGTGTCTTCGACCATATAAAACACCTTTTCCACAATGATAACAAGTATTTGCCATAGAATAATTATATTAACATATGATAAAATTAATATCAACAAGAAAATTGTGATACGAATATACGAATAAGGCAATGATACGAATCTACGAATGAATGCGAATCTACGAATATGCGAATTAAAAATTAAATTTTAAATACACATGATTAATACTTTTTTAGAAAATCCATTGTCGTTTTTTATATACCTTTCTGCCCTATTTACCGCGATCACTGTCCATGAATTTGCTCACGCCTTTGTTGCTGATTATTTAGGTGACCCAACCCCAAGACTGGCGGGCAGACTAAAACTTGACCCCAGAGTTCATATTGATTTAACCGGCCTTCTGTTTTTATTCTTTTTTGGTTTTGGCTGGGGAAAACCGGTTCCTTTTGATCCTTATAATTTAAAAAATCCCCGGCGTGAGGCGGCTTTAATTTCCTTGGCCGGCCCAATATCAAATTTTATTTTAGCTTTAATACTTTCTATAAGTTTAAGATTGTTCAATTTTTTTGGAAATGGATTTTTATCAACTATAGGCTATTTTTTATTTATTCCCTTTATTCAATTAAATCTAATTTTGGCTGTTTTTAATTTATTACCAATTCATCCCTTAGATGGTTTTAAAATTGTTGGAGGATTTTTGTCAGAAAATCAAGCAAAAGAATGGTACCAGTTAGAAAGATATGGACTTATTTTTCTTTTAATGCTCATTTTTCCTTTTGGTAATCAATCAATGCTTGATATCACCTTAAAACCAATTTTTAAAATTTTATTAAATCTTCTTGTTCCCATTTCCTCCATTTAAAATCAACGGAGATTTTAAATCCTTCAATGATTTAAGGTGTGGTAGTTGGAGTTAATGTCGGGCTGGCACTGGCGGCTGAGGTAGTGGGTGTTAATTTCATAATACATTTAAAATAATCTTGAGTGGTACAGCCTTTTCCTAATTTTTCTTTAATTTTTTGGCAATCGGTTTCATTACAAACATTACTTGAGGGTGAATCAACCTTTAAACTTTGAATCGGGGTTGGAGAAGGTGTAGAAACTACTTGTCCTGTTGGTGTAGGTGAAGGTTGAGCAGGCACAGTTTTTTCCACCGCCTTAGTCGTAAATGTCCAAGGCACGCCTCCATTATCATATTTTTTATCCCCAATTCTGATTTGAAAATAATAGGTGGTTGAAGGTGAAAGCAAAGTTAAGTCAACAGTGTGATTTTTAGCTTTTTGGGGCTCTGGGGCAAAGAAATTTAAAGCGGTAGGGGTTGTGCCATATTCAATTACTCCCTGGGTTTCCTGACCGGTTACCCAACTAACGGTCACTGAATTAGTACTGATATTAGAAACAACCACATCCCTTGGTTCCAAATCAGCCGCTCTGGTGCCAAAAATGCGAAAACCAAAATAAACCAAAAGAATAAAAATTAAAACACCAATAATAATTGAGGCAATTTTTAATATTAGTTCTTTTTTCAT
>JBNAVI010000059.1:0-3345 GCA_049700175.1 Microgenomates group bacterium
GGTAAAACCGAGGCGATTTTACCAAAAGAGGAACAAATTAAAGAAGAAAGATATCAATTAAATAATTCTTTTACCGTTTACTTGAAAGAGATTATTACTGATAAATATGGCAACCCAAGAGTCTTGGTTTCCCGGACAGACCCGCGGTTAATTGAGGAATTGTTTAAAAGAGAGGTACCGGAAATTGCTTCCGGGACAGTAATTATTAAAAAAATTGTTCGCGAGCCAGGAGAGCGAGCAAAGGTAGCGGTTTACAGTAATCATCGGGGAATTGATTCTGTTGGTGCCTGTGTCGGGCAAAAAGGAGTAAGAGTCCAGACAGTAACCAATGAAATTGGTGGTAATGAGAAAATAGATATCATCCAATGGAGTGATGATCCTAAAAATTTTATTACCTCGGCCTTATCACCGGCAAAAATTATTGAGGTTGAAATAGATGAAAAAAAGCATAAAGCAAAAGTGACCGTTGATGAAAAAGAAGCACCTTTAGCTATTGGAAAAGGCGGGGTTAATGTTAATTTAGCCGCTCAATTGACTGGTTTTGAGATTGATATTGTTCAACAAAAAATAGAAAATCAACAGAATTTAACCTCTAAAACATCAACTTCAGAATCAGAAAAAGAAAAAGTAAATTAAAAATTTATAGATCGAAATAAAATAATGGTTAAACCACGAACTCCTATTGTTGCTATTTTGGGTCATGTTGATCACGGAAAAACCACCCTTTTGGATTATATTCGAAAAAGTAAAATTACTGAGAAAGAATATGGGGGGATTACTCAAAAAATTGGTGCCTATGAAGTAAAAACTGGGATAAGAGGCTATAAAACAGATAAAATAACCTTTATTGATACTCCAGGCCATGAGGCATTTACCAAGCTTCGTTCTCGAGGAGCCAATGTGGCTGATATTGCAATTTTAATTATTGATGCTAAAGACTCAGTTATGCCCCAGACAGTCGAGTCAATTTATCATATTAAATCGGCGGAAATTCCTTTTATTGTCGCTCTAAATAAAATTGATTTACCTGATGCCAATCCGGAAAAAGTAAAAAATGATTTAATGAAATACGATGTTTTAATGGAAAGCAAAGGAGGAAAAATACCAGCGGTGGAGATTTCTGCCAAAACAGGAAAAGGGGTGAATGATTTATTAGAAATGATTCTTTTTATTGCTTCTGATTTAAATCTAACTTTTAATGATCAAAACCCACCTTTTGGTTATATTATTGAAACAAAAAAAGACAAAAGAGGAGTGGTGGCCACCGTTATTCTTAAAGATGGCAGTTTAAAGGTCGGTGACATTATTTACAGTGCCGATAAAAAAGCTAAAGTAAGGTCAATGATTAATGATTTAGGCCAACAAATTAATGAAGTATATCCCTCAACACCTTTTGAGCTATTAGGTTTTGAACAGATGCCGACCGTAGGTGATAAGATATCCGATAAATTACAATCTATTAAGACAGAAGAAACAGGTAATTACTTGATAGAAAAAAAGATAGACCTAAACACACTTTTTGTTAAACCAAACCAGCAAAAGAAACTTAATTTAATTATAAAAGCCGATTCTCAGGGAAGCTTGGAGGCAATTGATTATGCCTTAAAAGATAACAAAAATATTGAGATTGTTTTAAAATCGGTCGGTGAAATAACTAAATCCGATATCTTTTTAGCCAAAACCACCAAAGCAATTATTATTGGTTTTTCTGTATCAATCAATCAGGAGGCAAAAGAATTAGCCCAACAAGAAAAGATAATTATTAAGACTTATAATATAATTTATGAACTTATAGAAGAGTTAAATGAAGTCGCCTTAATGTTAAAAGAGAAGGAAGAGAGAGAAAAGAATTTAAAAGGCGAAGCAAAAATTTTAGCCACTTTTATTATTGAAGGCGAAAAAGTTTTTGGAGTAAAAATAACCAAAGGCAAGATTAATTTAAATGATATTTTAGAAATTTACCGCAATAATAAATTAATTGGAAAAACAAAACTGGTTTCTTTAAAAATAAGAGCTAAGAAAGTTGATGAGGTTAAAAAAGATCAAGAGGCGGGAATGATTTTTTCTCCTGCCCTTGACATAAGTGTAGGTGATGTGGTAAAATCTATCTTATAGTTTTTATTATATCCATTTATGGACGAGGGGCAATTGGTTGTTTCCCGGATTGGTGAAATTATTAACAAAGGAGCTAGTGGCGTAATACTAACTCCTCCTAATTCTTCAATTGATACTATTGCCGCAGCCACCGCTTTATATTTGGCTTTAAATAAAATGGGAAAAAATATTAGCCTTGCCTGTTCTGCCAAAATTGATAATATTCCTTTAACCGCGGCAGATAAATTTCAAACCGATATCAATGTAAGCGGTGATAGTTTAACAATTTCTTTTCCTTATATTGATGGTTCAATTGATCGGGTAGATTACAACATTCAAGGGGAGAATTTTAATCTTATTATTACGCCAAGACCCGGCTATAAAAAACTTGATCCCAGTCAGGTTAAATTTTCTTATACCGGTGGTAAGATTGATTTTTTTATAATTGTTGATGCCGCCAGTTTAAACGCCTTAGGAGATCTTTATCTTAACAATAAAGAAAAATTTGTCGGTTGTGAGATCATTAACATTGATCGTCATTTAACCAATAATAATTTTGGCACAGTGAATTTTGTAAAAAAAACAGCTGCATGTTTAAGTGAGATTATTTTTGAATTAATTGAGAATTTAAAACTGGAAGTTGATCGAGATATCGCCACTAATTTATACGCGGGAATTTTAGCCGGAACCAATAATTTTACTTCTTATTCGGTAAACGCTCAAACTCTGGAAACCGCGGCCAAGCTTTTGAAAGCAGGAGCGGTAAAAAAAGTAATCTCTAAAACTAACGTTATCCCAAGTGCTCCTAACTCTCATCCATTTTCATTTGGAAAACCAACCATTGGAAAACCTAGTAATATTATGAATTCTTCTTTACCAAAAGTGAACAAAATAGATACAAAACCACTAGAGTCAGTGGAAAAAGAAGTTGCTAAAGAACCTCAAGAAACGCCGCAAGATTGGCTTAAACCAAAAATCTTTCGTGGGGGAGGGTTAATTTAAAGTATCTTCACCAGAGCAAACTATTGAATTGATAATTAGATAAAAAAATTTAAGCCTCAAAAGACATTTAACATTAAACAGCTGACGTCTAACACTTTGAAAGTGAAAGGTGTAATGGATAGTGGGGAACGTGTAAATGTATAAACATTGTGTAAACGTATAAAGGTGTTGACTGAAAGTTATGAAGTTTATAAACTAAAAAAGGAAGTGTAACCTCTTTAACACGATCGGACAAAGATGTTACATTTT
>JBNAVI010000060.1:0-3256 GCA_049700175.1 Microgenomates group bacterium
ATAGAATTATCTTATGAAAAAAAACTTAATTGCCAAAATAACTGTCCTTTAGTTGCTTATGTAAAAATAAATCAATTCGGTGATAATACGAATGATGAGTGGGATAATATTGTTAATGAGTTGCAAAAAAAATGGCGCCAAAAAGAAATTAAAGGATTAATTGTTGATGTTCGTGATAATCCCGGTGGATATCTTGAATCAGCGGTTTACATCGCTTCTGATTTTTTACCTTATAACTCACTAATCGTAAAACAAGAGTCAACCACTAGTTTTAATCATGAATATAAAGTAACCCACGCTCCACGATTAGAAAATATTCCTTTAGTTATTCTTATAAATAAAGGATCAGCCTCTGCTTCAGAAATTCTAGCTGGCGCCTTACGCGACCATAAAAAAGCAACTATTATCGGCGAAAAATCCTTTGGAAAAGGCTCAGTCCAGGAGGCATTAGATTTAAAAGAAGGCGCAGGCTTGCATGTTACAGTGGCTAAATGGATCCTGCCAAAAGGCGATTGGATAAATAGTAAGGGAATTAAACCAGAAATTGAAGTCGTCAATAATATTACCGAAGGCAATACCTTAACCAGAGAAAATGATTTACAGCTTGAAAAGGCAATAGAATTTTTAATAAAATAAAAAATATGAAAAAACTTTTATCTCTTCTGGCTGTTTTAATAATTATTCTTGCCATTGGCCAAACTTATAATCTTTTGCCCTCAATAAATTTAGAAAAATACATCAAATTTCCCTCAATAACTAATTCTAATAAATCAATAGTTAATTATGAAAAACAAACAGTTGTCTATGAAGAATCAGTGATCACTAAAGTGGTTGAAGAATCATTGCCCTCGGTGGTCACTGTTGGTATTAAAAAAATAATCAGCTCCGGTGGCTATATTGAAATAAACCCCTTTAATCCTTTTTCTCCCTTCCAGCAAATTCCGGGAAAAAAACAAAAAGTAGAACAAAATATTGGTAGTGGATTTATAATTACTGAAGATGGGTTGATAATTACTAACAAGCATGTTGTCGCTGATACTAACGCCCAATATCAAATCCTAACTTATGATAATAAAAAGCACGATGTTGAAAAAATTTATCGCGACCCACTAAATGATTTAGCGATTTTAAAGATTAATGTTAATAACTTAAAACCTTTAAAACTTGGTGATTCCTCATCTTTGAAATTAGGCCAACTGGTAATTGCCATTGGCACACCTTTGGGAGAATTTACCAACACAGTTACTCAGGGAATAATCTCCGGCCTTGGTCGAGGAATTACAGCCGGCTCGCCATTTGAAGGCTATGTAGAAAAATTGGATAATGTTATTCAAACTGATGCCGCTATTAATCCTGGCAATTCAGGTGGGCCGCTATTAAACTCAAAAGGTGAGGTAATCGGCGTTAATACCGCCATTGCCTCAGAAGGTCAAAATATCGGCTTTGCTATTCCGGTAAATGTCGTTAAAAATCTTATTGAAAATTTTAAGAAAAGAGGTAATAATTTTGACCGGCCATATATTGGTATTCGTTACAAAATGATAGACAGACAAACCGCTATCTTAAATGAAGTGGTTGAGGGTGCTTATGTGGTCGAAGTATTATCTAACTCTCCGGCAGAAAAAGCCGGTATCCAAGATGAAGATATTATTGTTGAGTTTGATGGGCAAAAGGTAAAAGGAGATGATGAACAAGGTTTGGCAAAAATGATTCTTGAAAAAAAAGTTGGGGAACAAGTAAATTTAAAAATTTGGCGTAATGGTCAATATCTACAAAAAACATTAACCCTTGAATCCTATAACGAATAATTTCTTTATATTCTGCCTTGAGAATTGAATCCAATAGCGATATAATTCATTATTATGCAACAAAATTTAAAGGGTTTTCGCGATTTTCTACCAGAGGAAAAAAGTAAAAGAGACTATATTATTGCCAATTTGAAAAAAACTTTTGAACTTTTTAATTTTCAACCTTTGGAAACTCCCACTCTTGAATATGCTGATTTGCTTTTGGGTAAATATGGTCAAGAGGCAGACAAATTAATTTATACTTTCACGGATAAAGGTGGCCGCCAAGTAGCATTGAAATATGACCAAACTGTTCCCACCGCTAGAATTTTAAGTCAATACCGTAATTTTTTACCTAAATATTTTCGCCGCTATCAAATTCAAAATGTTTTCCGGGCAGAAAAACCGCAAAAAGGTCGTTACCGGGAATTTACTCAATGCGATATTGATATCTTCGGATCAGAAAGTCCTATTGCCGATGCGGAAATTATTGCCACCACCTATTATGCTTTTATCAATTTAGGTTTTAAAAACTTTAAAATCTTAATTAATGATCGTCAAATTTTATTTGAAAATTTAAAAGAATTTACCAATAAAAAAGTTGGTATTTTTTCTTTAATTCAATCACTGGATAAAATTGAAAAAATAAATGAAGTTGGAGTAATCAAGGAACTGGAAAAAAAAGGCTTGTCATCAAATTTTTCAAAAAAAGCAATAGAAAAATTAAAAAAAACTCAAATTAGCTCAAGTTTGAAACAGATAATAGAATTGACTAATAATTTAGGCGTCCCGATGGAATATTTAGAATTTAATCCTTTTTTAGCCAGAGGCTTGGACTATTATACCGGAGTAATTATTGAAGTAAAAGCAGAGGATTATCCTTGTGGCTCATTGGCCGGTGGCGGTCGCTATGACAACTTAATAAAGCAAATTGCTCAAATTGATATCCCAGCGGTTGGTTTAGCCTTTGGTCTTGACCGGATTACCGAAGTTATGCAATCTTTAAAACTTTTTCCCGATGTTGAAGAAAAAAAGATCTTAGTTACCATTTTTGACCCAAAAACCTTAATTTCCTGTTTACAGATAGCGAGTAATTTACGCCAATGGGGTTTTAAAACGGAAGTTTATCCAGAACTGGAAAAATTAGATAAACAGCTGAAATTTGCTAATAAACAAAACTTTAATTATGTAATTATTTTTGGAGAACAGGAAAAAGCAAAACAAGTGGTCATAATCAAAAAAATGAAAGAAAAAAAACAAATTGAGGTGAAAATTACCGATCTTAAAAATTATTTTCAACTGCTAAAATGACTATTAACCCTAATGCCGCTATTATCGAAGGTTATCCAGGTGTTGGCGGTGATGAGGCAAAAATATGGATGAAAGAACTAATTCTCTCTTATATTAAGTATGCCCAAAAAAAGGGTTTCAGATTCGGTTTTATCGATGAGGATATAGTAAAAATTACC
>JBNAVI010000061.1:0-3249 GCA_049700175.1 Microgenomates group bacterium
GGATACTGCTGGCGCTCCAAACTACCTACAAAAATATAACTCACATTATATTTGTTCAATAAAAATTTGGTTTTATTAATATCAGTTGACTCGTAAATTTCCTGAACCTCTCCTGTCCTTTTTCCCACCTCATCAAAAGACCCTCGCCAATACCATTCATGAACTCGCCAACCCAAAACAGTTGGTAATCCAGTAAAAACAGAAACCCTAGCAAAATCAGTGTAGCTTTCTCCTACTGCCTCAACAATTACTGGTTGTCCGGAAACATTGTCGTTTAACCATTTAATTCCCCTATAATCATCAGGATAAAGTGTTTTTAAAAAGGTCGCTCCATCCAATCCTTTGTAGTCCCGAAGTCTATTATAAGGTTGGGAAATAGACCAAATAGGATAAAGCATCGGCAAACAAAAAACAATGCCGCTAATCAATCCTAAAAGAAGTTTTTTAGTATTCCAATTTTCCGGAAGTATTCTTACGACAATGTAACCAACTACTATATCAAACAACACAAATGCTTGAAGGGTTACTTTCCAAACAGTATTTGCCCGGTAAAAATCAGTAGCAGAAATGTCCTTTTGATAAAAAAATTCAGAAATTAAAACCAAACCAATAGCACAAAAACTAATTATTAAAACAAAAATATCAACAGTGGGAAGATGTAAATAAGCCCTTCTTAAATTACCTAAAAAACTATTAGAATTAAAATTTTTAAAATAGAGTTTTATTTCCTTTTTAAGGATAAAAATTATAAACAAAACCACAAAAAAACCTTGATATCCCCACACTACAAATAATTGAAACCAATATAGAGGAGAAAGCAAATGTTCTAATCGAGTTAAATGAATTCCTTGCGTAGGATTAACAAAGCCCTTCAAAAAAGGAATTAATAACAATAAGGAAATAATTAATATTTTTAAACTCCTTAAAGAAGCTTCAGTAATAGATATCTTAATTTGTCCATTATTTCTAATTAAATTAGCTCCTAAAAAAACGAAAAACATTACGACAAAATAAATTGGAAAATCCCAAGTGTTTGTCATCCAAAAAACAGAAAGCATTAAAATTATCGTGATTCCTCTTAGTAAAGAAAGAGGGGTCGATTCCTTTTCCGATTTTGATTTTTCAACAATTTTTAAAAAGGAAGAAAATAATAAAGCAATAAAAGTTAAAACAAAACAAACATTTATGATGTGGGCGTGCAAATCACCCAACACATAAGAATAGGCGGGATACTCGGTAATTAACTTATCATTCGTTGGTGGATAATGGCCTATATAGCTTCGGGGATCTGCATAAAAATAGGGTTTAACCTCTCCCTGATAAATACCAATATTTTTAGCAAACGGCAAAACTACAGCATAGACAAAGGTATGTAAGTTTCCTCCCAAAGAGAGCAAAAGAGCGGAAATCAAACCGGCGAATACCACTCTTTTAACTTTTTGTTTTCCAAAAAGATAAACTAAATTAGCAGTAAGAGAAAAAACTAAAGAAAAACCAAAAGCAAAAAGCGTCGCTACTCCAAGGTTATAGGTAATTGCAGAGGGAATTTTTGTTAATTTAGTTAAAAAGGCAAAAACATAATGCCCGTAGTAATAATAATTAGCAGAATTCCCAGCTAGCCACATATCCACCGGAGGCATAAATTTGGTCCGCAATAAATTGTTTAAGAAGGCAAAATCCATAAATTTTTCAATACCGTGAATATCTGGAAGCTGTCCTCTTACAAAAGAAAAAAAACCTAAAGCAGTTAGAAAGAGCGCTTCTTCGTAAATAAATATCTCTTTAATTTGGCTAATCCCTTTAAACTTCCAAAAAATTAAAACTGCCGCAAGAATCAACAACCCTAAAATAGCAAAGTAGGAAAATGGCAAAATTTTTAATATTGAGAATAACCATAGAGCAAAAGTAAGAAATACCAAACCAATTGTTTTCGAAAATAAATAACCGTTGTCAAAAAAATTATTAAAAATTTTGCTGGTAAAAGGTAAAAATATAAAACCAATCAACCATAAAAAAAACCACCAAATAATCAAGAAGATAAAATCTGAACCTAAAAGCAAGCAAGAAATAAACCCCAAAAATAAAATCAAAAAGAGCGGTTTTTTATCAAGATTTGCTTTTTTCTCGCCAAACATACCTTAAAAGATAAAAAAGTGAATAAATAAAAACAATCAGAGAAATGCTGGCAATAAATAGGGCCAAGATATCATCCTTTGCCAGCCAATAAATATCCCTTTTTGCCAATTCATACATGTAGGCTTGATTAATCATTACACTCATACTCAAAATCAACGCCGGTAACCACAAAGAAGAATCCCATAAAATACAAACTGTTAAAAAAATAATTGCCGGCACCAAATAACGCTCATGCATCCGTGTCCAAAACATAAAAAAACCAAAAGCAAGGAGGTAAGAAACATAAAATAAAGAGAATGGGGAGTGTTTATCTTTAATTAAAAACCAAACGAGATATCCCCATAAAACAACAATCAAAATTTTGCTCCAACCGGCATAGGTTAAACCAAAAAATGGATTACTATCAAAGGTAACCTGTCCCCCTAAAATTGTCCACAAATTAAACCCGTTAGCGGTTGCATAAGGATAATCGTTAACATATTTTAAATATAAACGTGGCAGCCATAAGAAAAGCTCTATAATTTCTTTTTTACTAAATTTAATGGGCAATAACACAGGTAAAACTAAAATCACATAGGTTAAAATAGCACTAATGCCTCCTGTCAATAATTTTAGCCAGTAATTTCTACTATGAAAAATCTTCTTCCAGTTTGTATCTCGAAAAAGAAAGAGATAAGCAACAAGGGGAAAAAGAAGAATACTTTGGGGTTTAGTCAAGATAGCAATCGTATAAAGAATTATGCCCAAAATTTGTTTTCTGGCAACAAAAGAATAAACAACAGCAAACAAAACAGTGGCTAAAAGTGAGTCAAATTGACCCCATATCGAGGAATTAATAAAAACTGCCGGATTAAGAATATAGAAAACCCCCAACCAAAATCCTAAATTTTGTTTTTTTTGCTGTCTGCCAATTAAATAAATTAAAAAACCACCAAGAAAATCAAAAAAAGTTGGCCAAAACTTAATCAAAACCTCATGAGTGAAATCACCTACTTTTAAAAAGGAGGCAATTTCTCCAGAAATTAAAAGAAGATATAAATAGGCTGGACCATAAACTAAATGAGTTTCATATATCCCCTTAAAACCCCTATCGGCAAGATAATGACTCCAATA
>JBNAVI010000062.1:0-3244 GCA_049700175.1 Microgenomates group bacterium
GGACGGACCTTGATGTGAAGATTTTCCTTATTAAGAAGAATCCATATTGGGAAAAATACGGTTCTATCTTTGCAACGATCGTGAAAAGATAGAACCTTTAAAGTTTTATTTTTAGATTGTTGGAGTAAATAAATTCTAGTTTTAGGCAATTAGCTGATAATCAAAATTGTTAAAAATAATAATTAAATTCCCATTAGAAAATTTTTTTAGTATAATTTTTGATATGCTGAATTTACTGGAAAACTGGGATTATCAAAAGGAAATCGAGAAGATTAAAGATCTAAAAGAGTGGGAAAAAGTTTATCTTGAATTTTTAGGAAGAAAGGGAAAGGTTAATCAATTTTTTTCCAAAATAAAAGAAGTAAAACCTGAAGAGAGAAAAGCTTTTGGTCAGAAATTAAATGCGATAAAGGAAGAAATTGAAAAACTTTTGGCAATTAAAAAAACAGAAATTAAAAGACAAGTTGAAAAAAAATTCCTTGACCCGACTCTTCCTGGAAAATCATATCCTAAAGGGAGCCTGCATCCATTAACTTATGTAATTGAAGAAATTGTTTCAATATTTTCAACTTTAGGCTTTATAAGAGTCTCTTATCCTGAGGTTGAATGGGAATATTTTTCTTTTGAGGCTTTAAATATGCCTAAAAATCATCCGGCTCGTGATGATTTTGAAACTTTTTTTATTGACTACCCAGAAGATAAAAAATACGGACGGATGGTTTTATCACCGCATACTTCCTCTGGTCAAAATAGGGAAATGCGCCGTACAAAGCCTCCAATTAGAATGATTAATATTGCCAAAACCTATCGGCCAAATTGGGATGCCACCCACACGCCAATGTTTCATCAGTTTGAAGGTTTATGTATTGATAAAAACATAAATATTACCCATTTAAAAGGAACAATTGACTATTTTGTCAAAAAATTTTTTGGGGAAGAACGCACGATTCGATTGCGACCGGCCCATTTTCAGTTTACTGAACCTTCATTTGAAATTGATGTTTCCTGCGGTATCTGTAATGGAAAAGGTGAAGTTAGTGGGAAAGAATGTAAAGTTTGTAAATCTGGTTGGTTGGAGCTTGCCGGCGCCGGTATGGTTCATCCCAATGTTTTAAAAGAAGGAGGGGTTGATCCAAAACAATTTTCCGGTTGGGCTTTTGGTTTTGGGCCTGAACGTTGTATGATGATGCGGGAGGAAATGAAAATTGATGATATTAGAATTTTATATAGTGGAGATATTAGGTTTTTGGAGCAATTTTAATTTATGAACATCAAAATAACCCACAACTGGCTTTTGGATTTTTTGGAAACTAAGGCTAGTCCATTGGAAATTCAAAAATACCTTTCTTTGTCCGGTCCCTCAATTGAACGGGTGGATAAATTTGAAGATGATTTTGTTTATGATATTGAAATTATTTCCAACCGGATTGATACCGCCTCAGTTTTAGGAATAGCCCAAGAGGCAAGTGCTATTTTACCCATGTATAAAATTGAAGCGAAAATGAAATTCAATCCCTTAAAAGAGTTAAGATTTGAAAAGATTAAAGAAAAATTTAACGATAGATTAAATTTGGCTGTGGAGATTGATAAAAAATTATGTTATCGGTTTACCGCCATAATTTTTGATGGGATAAAACTTGGAGCCTCACCATCATTTATTCAAAAAAGATTGGTGGCTTCTGGGATTAAAGTAATCAACAATGTGGTTGACATTTCCAATTATTTAATGCTTACTTTAGGTCAACCGGTCCATATGTTTGATTATGATAAAATTAGCGGAAAAAAAATGGTTTTGCGATCATCCAGAAAGGGAGAAAAAATAAAAATTTTAGACGGACAGACAGTGAGTTTGCCCGAAGGCAGCATTGTTATTGAAGACGGAGAGACCGAGTTAACTGATTTATGCGGGATTATGGGTGGAGCAAAATCCGCTATTAACAAAAACACCAAAAGAATAATCTTTTTTGTTCAGACCTACAACAAAGAAAGGATAAGAAAAACCGTTATGGAAACCGGGGTGCGGACTTTAGCCGCCACCTATTTTGAAAAAGGCCTAGATGAGGAACGGGTTGAGCCAACAGTAGTTTATGGAATTGATTTAATTGAAAAATATTGTGAGGGAAAAGTTGCATCTGATTTAATTGATATTTATCCTTCGCGTTATAAGCCAAAAAAACTTGAAGTGGAATATTCAATTTTTGAAGAAACAATTGGTGTTGCCATTGAAAAAGAAATAATCAATAAAATTTTAAGAAATTTAGGTTTTGCGGTAGAGGATAAAGGTAAGATTTTGTCTGTTGGCGTGCCTTCTTACCGGAAAAATGATATTTCAATTGCCCAGGATTTAATTGAGGAGGTAGCGAGGATTTGGGGATATCATAAGATTCCGGTAAATCTTTCACCGCCAGCAACCGTCATTCAACCGCCAGAGTTTGAAAAAATCTTTAAAACCTTATCAAAAATAAAATTCTTTTTAAAGCATGTGGGGCTGCATGAGGTAATTAATTATTCAATGATTTCCAAAGAGATGATTAAATTTTGGGGGCTTGAGGAAAATAGGCATTTACGACTGGCTAATACCATTTCTCAAGAGATTGAATATATGAGATTATCACTTTTGCCTTCTTTATACAAAAATATTATTGAAAATCAAGGGAAAAAAGAAACCTTAAAATTTTTTGAATTGGCTAAAGTTTATTATCCTCAAAAAAATGAATTACCCAATGAGATTTATAAATTAGCGATTGCTGTTAATACTGATTATTTTGATTTAAAAGGAATAATTGAGGGGTTATTGAATGAACTTAATATTACTCAAGTTGATTTGAAAAAAGGAATTGAGAATAAATTTTATCAGCTGTTTTTTGATAAAAATATTTGCGCCACTGGGATAATTAATGGTAAAGAGGCGGTCTTTTTCGGTCAGTCAAAACTTAATGAAAAAATATATTTTGCCGAGATTGATTTTGAAACTTTAATTAATGCCGCAAAGGTTTTAGCCAGCTATACGCCGGTTAATCCCTATGCGGTGATAAAATTGGATTTGACTTTAGAACTTAAAAAAGAGACGCCGTTTAGTGAATTAAAAAAGAAATTTTTAAAAGCCTCAGATTTAATTCAAAAAGTTGAGTTAATTGATCATTACCAAAACAAAATTACTCTTCGTTTTTATTTTAATCATCCCCAAAGAAATTTAACTGAAGAGGAAGCGAAAAGAGAGTTGGAGGAAATAAAACGTCTAACA
>JBNAVI010000063.1:0-3163 GCA_049700175.1 Microgenomates group bacterium
CCATTGACCATCGCCTTTATATTATGGCACCAAAAGACCCTTTACTACTAAAAGAAACTGATCCTAAAAAAATAATTTTAGCTAATCAATCAAAACAAATCATTAAAAAATGGCTTTTTGAGAAGGAAGATCAGGGAAAATTAACCTGGTCTTTATGTCTTTACCCAACTGAAGGTTTGGCCAAAGAAGCTGGATTAACGTTGGAAGAGTTTTGGCAGCAAATTATTAGGGCTTGTTTTTTAAATGAAGATGAGTTTTTAAAAAAATGGCAAGAAGTTTTTTTGCAAATCAATGATCTAAAACAAAAGTTAAATCAATTATCAATAGAAAAAATTCATCTGCAATCAAAAGATACTGATTTAATAATTTCCCTTGGCGAAAGAAGACAATGGCTTGGTGGATCAGGAGCTAATATTCCTTCCTTTGAAATTTTTACCTCACCTGATTGGCGGGGGACTGAGGGCAAGATTTACTTTGATTATCCTTTATACCGTTATGGAAATTTAATTAAAGATATTTACTTGGAATTTAAAAATGGAAAAGTTACTAAAGCAAAAGCAGCAAAAAACGAAAAATTACTTCAGGAAATGATTTTTAAACAAAAAAACGCTGATAAGATCGGTGAATTTTCCTTAACCGATAAGAGATTTTCCAAAATCAATCACTTTATGGCTAATACCTTGTATGATGAAAATTTTGGTGGTGATTGGGGAAACTGTCATATTGCTTTAGGATCAGCTTATCATAGTTGTTATAAAGGAGAGCAAAAAAAATTGACTCAAAAAGATTGGGAAAAATTGGGTTTTAATGAGTCGCCTGAACACTGCGATATTATTAATACTTTGCCAAAAAGAGTTGATGTAATATTAAAAAATAAAATCAAAAAAACTATTTACAAAGACGGTGTATTTATGATATAAAATAATATGGCGGTTAAAAAGGTTTTAAAAACAGAAAATATTATCAAAATTTCTCCGGAAGAAAACCTAACCGCAAGCTTATTAAAGTTAAAATCTTCTCATGATGCTGCTTTTGTTTTTAATGAAAAAAAAGAATTTTTAGGAGTGATTAACCCGTACTATTGTATAATCAAATCGTCATATCCTGCCAATACCAAGGTAAAGCACTGTCTTCATCATCCGCCAAGACTTCATTTAGATGATTCTTTAATTAAGACAGCACAAAATTTTATAGAAACCAAAGTTCATTATTTACCGGTTTTTGATGAGAAAGAGAGGTTTGTGGGAATTGTTTCTGCCCGAAGATTACTTTCATATTTTCTTAACGATAAAGAATTTAATATTAAAATAAAAGATTTTATTAAATTAAAAAAAAGGCCTTTAACCACCGTCGATCAAAATGAAAGAATTGACAATATCTTAAATATTTTTAAAAAGACCAAGTATTCAAAATTGGTGGTGGTTGATAGTAATAACAAGTTAAAGGGAGTTTTAAGCTATTTTGACTTGATTTCTTATTTGATGACACCAAAAGACCGGCAAAATTTTGGTTCAAGAAACGGGACAAAAACTAGCTTTTATTACCTTCAAGCTAAACACTTTATGAAAAGATATGTTTTAACCTTAAATGAGGAAGAGTTTTTAACTTCTGTTATTAAATTAATTTTAGAAAAGAAAATCGGTAGCGTGGTTATTGTTGATAAAGAAAGAAAGCCTTTACAAATTATTACTACTCGTGATATCCTTAAATTCTTTATTAATAAAGAAAAAGCCAAACAAAAACCGCGATTTTTATCGCGGTTTTTTTCTTCTTTTGGGGTATAAACATTTATGAGTGAAACTAAAAACATTATTTATTTAATCTTAATCATTCTTTTAGCGGGATTTTTACGTTTTAGCAATTTAAAATGGGATTCTAATTTCCATCTTCACCCGGATGAAAGATTTTTGACAATGGTTTCAACAGCAATGAAATTACCGCACAATCTTCAGGAATATTTGGATCAAGAAAATTCGTTAGTTAATCCTGCCAATCTTGGATATAACTTTTTTGTTTATGGCACTTTTCCTTTGGTGTTGAATAAATATTTAGCGGTATTTTTAAATAAAGACAACTATGATGATTTAGTGATTGTTGGGCGCTATCTTTCAGCTTTAATGGATTTTTTTTGCTTGATTTTAGTGTATAAAATTGGCAGGTTGTTGTTTGATAAAAAAAAAGTTCTAATTTCTGCGTTCAACATTCCACTTTTAATGGCATTTTTTTACGCAATTTCTGTGTATCTGATTCAATCAGCTCATTTTTTCACCACTGATACTTTTTTAAATTTTTTTATGCTGGCTAGTTTCTATTTTGCTTTGAAGTCAAGTAAAAATTATGAATTGAGGTTTTTGATGACTCTTTTTTCCTCTTTATTTTTTGCTTTAGCTTTAGCTTCAAAAATCTCAGCTTTATACATTTTGCCTTTAAATGTTGGAGTTATTTTTTTATTCCATTTGAAACAAAATAAAAAACTTATTAGTTTATTGATGCATTTTATTCTTCATGTTGGATGTTATCTATTGTTGGTATATTTTTTCTTGCGAATTTTTAATCCTTATTATTTTCAAAATCCTTCATTTTTTGATTTTTCTTTAAATAAAAGTTTTGTTGACAGTATAAAATCACTTCGACAATTATCAACAAAAGAAGCGTGGTATCCACCAGCAGTTCAGTGGATTAATAAACCTTGGTGGGCGTTATTATTAACAACTTTTTTTGTTGGTTTAGGGCCAATTAATTTTATGGTTATGGCGGTTGGAATTATTTTTTTAATATCAAATATCAAATATCAAAAATCAAAAATATATATTAAAAATCAAAAAGAGAAAAATATAACATTTCAACAATTTAGCAATTTAACAATTTATTTAGTGCTTTTTTGGGTTATGGGTTATTTTGTTTATCAATCGGCCCAGTTTGTTAAATCAATCCGTTATACACTTTATCTTTATCCTTTTTATGCGATTTTTGGAGGAATTGGCATAGCGGTTATAAATCAAAAGTTAAAAGTCAAAAATCAAAAATTGTTAACATTTACTCTGCGTTCCTTGTTTTATCTTTTGCTTTTGCTTTGGCCTTTGCTTTTTTTTACTATTTATTTTCACAAAAATACTCGGGTTGAGGCCTCAGAATGGATTTATAAAAATCTACCTAATCAATC